>CAMJKI010000039.1 GCA_946406355.1 uncultured Bacteroidales bacterium
ACGCTGGCGTTCGAAGAGCGTTTCTATATGGGCCTCATCGGCTCTTCCGGCAAGGGCGGAGCCACCCTGCACCGCCGTATCTTCGGCGAAGGCCTGGAGAACCTGGCCAATTCCGGCGAGTATCACTGGATGGCCGGCAATTACATCAAATACTGCGCAACCGAATCAAAAACAGGGGCCTGGACGGCCGATATGCTGCCTGTGGATTCCCATGAACTGATTGCCCTCTGCGCCCCGCGCCTGGTGTTCATCAGCTACGGCATACCGGAGCAGGGAGATGCCCTGTGGCTGGACCAGTATGGCAGCTGGCAGGCCACCGTAGCTGCCGGTGAGGTGTTCAAACTGCTGGGCGCCAAGGATCTGGGCCTGTCCAACGATTACCGTAAGGAACCCATGCCGGCCGTGCTGGAGGGTTTGCTGGACGGAGAACTGGCCTGGCGTCAGCACGCCGGCGGCCACACCGACGGCCCCAACATGAAGTATTTCATCGAATGGGCCACCGGAAAGATGGGCTACCAGTCTCCCGGGAAATGACGGATTAAAGATTTTTTCGTATCTTTGCAGCGAATTAATTCAGAAGGATATGAATCTTAGAGACATTAAGAAAGGTCTTTAAGAATTGTAATCTCATTCATATCACCGCAAATAAAAGTAACCGGTTATGAAAGAAGAAGCGTCGAAATCGTTGTACGTAACTCCGATAATCGGCATTTTGAGGTTTTATAATGAGGGTCCGATCTGTCTGAGCGGCAACGTAGTTATCAACCCTGGCTATGACGATGAAATCGAATTTCCGATTCTGTTTTCCCAACCCTGGCCAGGATTCCCTTGGTAAAACTTAAACAATAATCACGATGAGATATTACATCTCCTACCTCCTGGCTTTGGTCACCGTGTTTACCCTGGCGTCCTGCCAGCAGGACAAACTCATCGAAGGCTCCGCCCCTGGTGACAGCACCTTCGTGGATGCCACTTTTTCCATTGCCATAGGCCCGCAGACCAAGGCTATTTCCGACGGCACCACGGTCGACAAGCTTTATGCCGGTATCTATGAAGTAAGCGGAGCCACTTATACCTGGGTGGCCGACAACGCCGACGCGCCCGTCGCCATCAGCTCGAAAGCCGCCACTGTGACTTTCAACGGCAAGATCGAGCTGGGCAAGTCCTACAAGGTGGTCTTCTGGGCCCAGAAGCAGGGCGCCCCGTATGCCATCGACTGGGCGAAGAGCGCCACCACCGGCCCGGCCGTCACCGTGACGGCTACCGGCGGCGCCAACGCCGAGGCCCGCGACGCCTTCTTCGGCGTCTATGAGACGGGCACCGTCACCGGCAGCATCGACCTGACCGGCTCGCCGGTCTCCCTGAAGCGCCCCTTCGCGCAGGTCAACGTCCTCGTGCCGAACGCCAACATCGCCGACCTCTCCGCCGCGGTTACCTCTTCGATGACCGTCGCGCAGGCTCCGACTGTGCTCAATCTGGCCACCCGGGTGACGAAGGATCCTGCAGATTGGACATTCTGCACTGCCGAAATCGCGGAGACGGCTTTCGGCAACTATGCCTCCACGCACAGATATGTGGCGATGAACTACGTCCTCGTGGACCAGGTCGCAACCGGCGCCCGTTATGACGTCACGTTCTCCGTGACCTGCGGCTCCCAGTCGGTCGCCGACAAGGCCCTGGCGAATATACCGCTTAAGCCTAACGGCCGCACCAACATCGTCGGCAACATCTTCGACAGCAACTTCGACATTACCGTCCCGATCATCGTCGATCCGGGCTATAATACGGATGAGGAATTGACCACAGTTACCGTGACTGTCGGCCAGAACCCCGGCAACGCCGTGGCGCTGGATGCCGGCTACAACGCCGACCCGTCCCAGAGTACCGCGATTCCGATCGAGGTCGCCGTCAGCCACCCGGTCGAGGTGGAAGCCGACAAGCCGCAAATCACTGTCAACCCGGCGAGCGTTGCCACGGCAGAATGGAACCTTACGACCGGCAAACTGGACGTGACTCCGCTCGTCGCGAACGGTGCCGCCGTTATCACCCTCGTCTTCCCGTCCGTCACTAAGACCACCTATTCCGAAGCTACCGTGCAAATCTATGTCCGCGTGGGCAACGGCATCAATGCCGCCCCGAAGGAGGACCAGACCCTGAGCTTCGCGAATGCAAGCGAGGAGGCCACCCTGGGCACGAGCTATACGCTCCAGGCCGTCTCCGGCGCCCAGACGGACGTCACCTACACGTCCTCGGAAGCGACCGTCGCCACGATCGAGGGCACGACCGTCACGCTGGTCGGCGCCGGCTCGACGACCATCACCGCCACCGCCGCCGAGGACGATACCTACAACGCCGCTTCGGCGACCTACACCCTTACGGTGAGCGCTCCGACCACGCCGGACTTCACGACCGTTGCCGGACTTAAGGCCCTCCTGGGCGCTGAGTCGGCTACCTTCACCGGCACGCTGACCGATGCTGTCGTCTCCTTCGTCGCCGGCACGAGCGACGCCGTGATCAAGGACGCCACGGGTTCCATCCTCTACCACAAGGAGAGTGGCCACGGCCTGCTGCAGGGCCAGACCATCTCCGGCGACGTCATCGTCGAAGGTGTGATCTACAACGGCATCAATGAGATCACGGACCTGGCCGCCACGGTCGAGGGCGAGGAAAGCGCCGTCGAGCCTGAGGTCGTCACCTTCGCCCAGCTCGCCGCCGACTATGCCGCGTATGAGAGCGCCTATGTCAAGGTGGTAGGTGTGACTTCCCTGACCACTACGACCACCAAGGGCAACATCACGGGCCGTCAGGACGCTACGGACTACATCATCTATACGAATGTGGCCATCCCGGTCCATACCGGCGATGTGTTCACGGCCGAAGGCACCGTGACGAAATATAACACCACCGAGGAGCTCAGGGTTTGGAAGTCTGCCGACCTTACCGTTACGACGGCAGCCCCGGTCCTTTCCGCTACGCCTGCCGCGACGACCGTCGCCGCCACGGCGACCTCCGTCACCTGGACCATCACCTCCAACACGGATTGGACGATAGTTCCGGGTACGGGAGTCACCGCTTCCGCGACTTCCGGCAACGGCAACGCCGACGTCACCCTCTCCTTCGCCGCCAATACTGGCAGCGAGGCTGCGACCTACACGGCTACAGTCAGCGCCGCGGGCTGCGACGATGTGACCATCACCATCACGCAGAGCGCCGCGGGCAGCTCTTCGGACATCACCGATACGATCACGTCCGCCCTGCTCGCCGCTACGAGCACGACCTATACCGACTTCTCGAACGTCGCCGCGACATCCGCAGCCCGGTATGCCGGCAACAGCGCCAAGTCCAGTTCCGGCGGCATCCAGCTGCGTTCCAAGAACAGCAACTCCGGTATCGTGTCCACGATTTCGGGCGGCACGGTCAAGACCGTGACGATTACGGTCGAGTCCGGCTCGAACGCCATCGACGTGTATGGCAGTAACACGGCCTACACCGGCGCCGGTGACCTCTACGCGACGGGCGAAGGTGGCAACCAGGGCACCAAGATCGGTTCGCTGACCGAGACTGGCACAATCACGTTCACGGATGAGTATGCCTACGTTGGCATCCGTTCCAATAACGGCGCCATTTACATTACCAGTATCGAGATTACGTGGGAATGATAAACCCCTGCGACGCGGAATCTGAAAAAAAAGTTGTATCTTTGCACCGAATTAATTCAGAAGGATATGAATTTAAGAGACATTAAGAAAGACATCGAGTATGTAATCGGTGCATTTGTAGACGACTGCACCCTTTTCCTCAACATGAATCCGGGTAAGAATGCCGATGAAATTGCCAACCTCATCGACAAAGCCGTAGATCTTTACAACGATCTGCGCGACAAGGTGGTGAAGAGCGCCGGTGCCGAAAAGCCCAAGGCTTGCTACACCAGCATTCGCAAGGAATTGTTGGAGAAAACGGATGCCCTGTACGACGAGCTTAGCGCCGCAGTAAAGAAAGGTCTGGGCAAGTAACCGCCCCCGCACCATAAGTAAAAGAGACTGACCGCCGTGGCCAGTCTCTTTTTTATGGTTTGTGGGATCCTATTTTCCCGCCAGGTGTTTTTCCCAGGCCCAGGCGGCCTTGAGAGTCTCTTCCACTGTGCGGGTAGCCTTCCAGCCCATCTCCCGGTTGGCCAGGGTGGGATCGGCCCAGATGGCCGTTACGTCGCCGGGGCGGCGCGGCGCAAACTTCCAGTTGAGCTTTACGCCGTTCACTTTTTCAAAGGCGTTCACCAGCTCCAGCACACTTACGGGACGGCCGGTGCCCACATTGAACACCTCGCAGTCCTGTTTCATCTTACCTTCCATCATGCGGGTAACGGCGAACACATGGGCCTTGGCCAGGTCCACGATGTCGATATAGTCCCGGAGGCAGGTGCCGTCCGGCGTAGGATAGTCGTTGCCAAAGATGCTCAGGCATTCCCGCTTGCCGATGGCGGTTTGGGTGATGAACGGTACCAGGTTGTTGGGAACTCCGCGGGGAAGTTCGCCGATGAGGGCGCTGGGATGGGCGCCTATGGGGTTGAAGTAACGCAGCAGGATGCTCTTCAGCTTGCCTTCCGATGCCTTCACCGTGTCCCGCAAGATATCCTCGCACATGGTTTTGGTGTTGCCGTAGGGAGAGGTGGCGGGTTTGCGGGGTGTCTCTTCCGTCACGGGAACCTTGTCCGGTTCTCCGTACACCGTGGCCGATGACGAAAACAGTACATTGCATCCGCCCTTGTCCAAAGCGGCTTGCAGCACGTTCAAAAAGCTCTGCAGGTTGTTTTTATAGTACATCAGCGGTTTGGCCACGGATTCGCCTACAGCCTTGAAGGCGGCAAAATGAATGACGGCGTCTATGGGATACTTTTCAAAAATGGCTTTTGCTTCATCGGCGTTGCAGAAATCCACCACTTCCAGCGGAAGGTCTTCCCGCCCGGTGATTTTCTTCACGCCCTCAAAGCAGGTGCGGTCGCAGTTGGAGAAATTGTCGGCCACCACTACGTTATAGCCGGCAGCCAGCAGTTCCACTGTTACATGACTCCCGATAAAACCGGCTCCGCCGGATACCAATACCGTTTTATCCATTGTTCTTACTGTTGATTGTCTTGGCGTTTTTCCGTTCCTGCCGCTTCCGTTCGCGTTCCAGGTACTTTTCCAGTTTCTTGCGTTCCTTCTGCGCTTTCTTTTCCAGGCGCTTGAGGGCTTTCAGTTTCCTGGCCCGCTCCCGGTCCAGTTTCTTCTGGGCTTTGGCGGCCTGGCGCTCTTCATATTTGCGGTCTTCTTCGGCCCATTTGGCTTCCCGGGCCGCTTGTTTTTCGGCTTTAATCCGGGCCTTTTCGGCCTCCTTTTCCGCCTTTTCCTTGGCCTTTATTTCCTCCGGCGTGGGAGGTACCACAACGGGCGGTTCAGACACCTTCAGCGAATCCGTGAGCGGCTGACGGGTGCCGGTGGAGTCCACCGGGACGCCCAAAGCCAGGGAATCGGCGGCCACTTTCAGGCTGTCGGCCAGTCCCAGGCTGTCCGGCCGGGTCAGACGCATGAGGGAATCGGCCACAGCGTCAGTTTCCTCCACGGTGCGTTCCAGCGCTTTCGCCTCAGCCTGACGCTGGTTCTCCCGGGCTACTATCAGGGAATCCCGCCGGGCAATATCCCGGTACAGTTGGGTTGTGTAGCCGGGGAAATAGACATCGGTTTCATCAAACTTGGCGTGCGGCCGTTTGAGATACTTCACCCTTTCACTCTTGCGGGGAGTCAGGTTGGTAACGTCCAGGGGAGAGGCCGGCCGGTCGTCCGGTTCCCAGCGGAACCCCTTCAGGGTTTTCTCATCTTTGGGCAGCTGAACAGTAGGGTAACCATCGTTTTTAGGGTTGTCGTAGTAGTATAGATGGTGGATATTCCCGTCCACAAAGGTGGCATAGATCATTTTGGATTCCACCTTGTTCACCGTGGCCAGGGCGTCCTCTTCCGTTAAGTAGAACAGGGACGAGGCGCCTCCCAGGGCGTCAAAACGCTGCAGCGTACGGGTAGAGTCGAAGTAGGCCACCATTTCCACGCTCCGGATCTGGTCAAACGCATCCGGGGCTTCCTGAATGGTGATGAAGGCATTGTTCAGCAGATGCGCCTTTTCGGCTTCCCGGTTCTTTACCACCACAAAAATACTGTCCGCCGTATATTGTTTGTTCCCTTCGTTATAGATTTTGGGATCGCCGAAAAGCCGGGCCAGGGAATCCAGGTCGGAATAGGTCAGGGAATCACAGGCCATCTGCATGTTCTTCCGGTACAGGCGCACATGCCGGGCGGCCCGGAAGAAGTTGATTTTGGTGGAATCTATGGGGGGCGTCGTTTCTTCTTCCGGTGTTTCAGGCATTTCTGGCTCTTCCGGCTGGGCGGGGCTGGCTGCGGGAACATCCGGAGGCGGCACAGCCAGGCTGTCGGCCGGCGGGGTTGTGAGGCTGTCCCTAAGCACGGCCAGGCTGTCGGCAGCCGGGACTCTCAGGCTGTCTACCGCCTGGGTCATCAAACTGTCCCGGGCCGATGCCAGGGTGTCGGCCGGCGCTGCCGGAGGGCTTTCCACCGGGGTTTGCGGGTCGGGCGAATCGCCTTTCCGTTTTTTTCCACCTGCCGTGGGTTTGGGATTGGCTTTGGCCGCTGCTTCTTCCGCCTTTTTGGCAGCTTCCTCCGCGGCCTTGCGGCGGTATTCCATCACCGGGTCTCCGCTGATGTCCTTCAGCCGTTTTTCAGAAGCGGCAATCCATTCGTCCGGAATGTCGCACTTTTTATAGCTCTGCATCAGAATCCGGTCTCCACCCAGATACAGGGTGTCCCGGACGCCGTTTTCTTCGGTAATGGACATAAGGGCAGGGTCCCTTGTCATGGTAACCTTGGACAAGGAATCCTGGTACTCAAAACGCCCGGCCAGTGCAAATACGTTACTGGTGGTGTCCATCAGTTCCACGGCGCCCTGCATGTCCAAATCGTTCAGGGCGCGGTAGTAGTACATGGTGTCGGCCCAGGCTTCCTGGGTTTTGGTGAGCAGGTGGACGTTGTTCCGGAAAAAGAACAGTTCCCGGCTCCGGTCGTACCATCCGTCATCGGCCGACAGCATGTTGTCGTCCTGCCACATGTCGGTTCCATAGCCGAAGAAGGCGGTGGAAAGGTCGCTCCGGTATTCCAGGCGGGAGGTCTTGACAAAGGTGGTGTCCATGTACATGTTCACATTCTGGTTGAAGGTGAACATTTTGGCCTTGGCGTCGTAGATGCCGAAACGGCTCTCCATAATCTGGCCGTCCTTGTCCTTCATGGCGCCGCCGTTCTGGAAAATGGCTACGGAGTCTTTGGTGTTATAGTCCAGATAGCGGGTGCGCAGTGTGTTGCCGTCCTTGTCCTGCAGCTGCACCAGGTCGCCGCGGAAACGGGCGATATTCTCGTCGGAATTGTATTGGAGGTAGTTGCTGGACAGGGTGGTCCGGTCCTGAATGATGCGGACGTGTCCGTTGGCGTCGATGATGTTGGTTTTAACGTTCCACAGGGCCGTGTCGCAAATGAGATAGGTGTCATTGTGCAGGAAACGGGCAGGCCCCACCACTTTCCGGTAGTCCACCCCGTCTATCTGCATGAGTTGGGCCGTTTTAGCGCTGATCAGGCGCACCCGGTCGTCCTTCTTCTCCTGGGCATGCAGGGGAAGGGCGGCGGCCAACAGCAGCAGTCCCAGCCAGATTCTATGAGCCTTCCTGAACAGCACTATTTCCGGGTATTCCAGATTTCGCGGGAGAAGTCGCACTCGGCGAACATGGGATCAATCACAATGTAGGTGTCCTTGATCTTTTCTTCCAGGAAGGCGTCCACGGCTTCCATCTGCTTGATGTTCCGCACCTTCTCCTGAATCTGGGTGTAGTCGTTCTCGAAGGTGGCGGTATGGGCCGGCAGGATTTTATCTACCCGGATTATTTTGTACACCAGGTTTCCGCTGCGGCCTTGCTCGTACCCTTCGTTGTCCAGGGATTCCACCGGTTCCGAGATTTCTCCGGGTTTCAGGTTCTTGATGGCGGCATAATCGGCCGGCTTCAGCTGGTCTATCTCGTAGTAGGCCGATCCGGTGGCGGGGTCGGCCATCTGACCGCCGTTGGTGCGGGAAGCCATGTCTTCGGAGAAGAAACGGGCGGCCAGCTCGAAGCTGATTTCATCGTCCAGGATCTTGGTGCGGATGCTGTCCAGGCGGGCGAAACCCTTTTCGCGGTCTTCGGCCGTATATTGGGGTTTCAGCAGGATGTGGCGGGCGTTGAACATATCGCCCCGCTTCTCTATCACTTCAATAATGTGGAAGCCGTCCGGCGTTTCCACAATCTGGGAGATGGTACCCGGCCGCAGGGCCATGGCGGCATCGGAAAAGACAGGCCAGAAGATGGACTTGGAGGCCATTCCCAGTTCTCCGCCTCGACGGGCGCTGCCCGGATCTTCGGAATACAGGCGTGCCAGCGTGGCGAATTTTTCTCCGTTGATAATACGTTCCCGCAGCGACAGCAATCTTTCCTTCACGGCCATATTCGCCGCCTCGCGGTCCGGATATACGCAGATCTGGCTAAGCTGATACTTCACGGGAACCACCGGCAGGTCTTCCGGGTCTGTAGCGGCAATGTATTGCTTAACATCGTAGGGCGTCACTTCCGGGATGGCATCGGCCACCTGGTAGCGCTCCTGCTCCGTGAGGCTCTGCTCCTCCAGGGTCTTGCGCCATTCCTGGCGAAGCTTGTACAGGGGCTTGCCGAAGTATTTTTCCACTTCCTCGTCGCCGCCCAGCTGGGTGCGCAGATAATCGATGCGCTGGGTAAGGTTGTTTTCCACCATGTCGTTGCTTACGGTGAGCGAATCCAGGCGGGACTGCATCAGGAACAATTTGGATTCCATCATGGCCTGCAGCAGTTCGCAACGCATCCTCTGGTCTACGTTCTGTCCGCCGGCCCGCATCTGCTGGGCCTCGCTCTCGATGTCCGAGATAAGGATTACCTCTCCGCCAAGGACGGCTACGGTCTTGTCCACCAGCCCGTTCTGATACTTCTGGGCATTAAGGGTTAAAGCGGAGAGCAGGACTCCTGCGACAATGAACAAACGCTTCATATTCAGTATATAACGAATTTATTGTTTCTGCGGGCATCTTCCAGCAAGTCTTGTTCCAGCTGGGTTGTAAGGCTGTGTTTGCGGGTATTCAGGATAATATCCCTGATACGTTCGGCACAGAACTCTTCCGGGGCGGTTTTCCCTTGCGGAACCATGTCCACTATATAGGCGATGCGGAGATTGCCGGCCTCGTCGGGCAATTCCGCAAACTGATTCTTGATGGCACCCAGCAGGGATTTGTAGTCGGTTCCCAGTTCCTGGGCCAGGGTGATGATGTCTTTCCAGCTGTCGGAGCTGTCGCCGTATTTGATGGCGGCGGTGTAGGCCAGGTTTTCGGCCTCCATGATGTCCGAATCATCCTCTGAAGACATCAGCCGGCGCAGTTCCTTAAGGTTGCGGGAATCGGCCGGGATAATCATGTAACGGGCCTTTACTACCGGACGGTCCAGGATGAACTTGTCCGGATTGGCCTGGTAGTAGGCTTCCACTTCCTCTTCCGTAACCAGCGTATCCAGGCGCTGGTTGATGTAAAGCTGCTCGTAGCGGTATTTCAGCAGGGCCCGCCGATAGCTTTCCAGTTCTTCCGTTACGTCTTTTTCCTCTTTGGAGAGTTGTTCGTCGGCCATGTCCAGCAGCAGCAGGTCTTCGGCCCAGGCCCGAATGTACTGCTGGGCCAGGCGGGCGCTGTCTTCCGACGAAACACCTGTGGGAATATAGCTTTCCAGCTGGCTTCTGTGCAGGCGGTGCTCACCGGCACGGGCCACCACCTCTCCCTTGAAGAGTTCGTTGGCGGTGTCGCCCAGGCGGTTTACCATCTTGCAGGACAGTACCGCCAGGGAAGCCAATGCTATGAAAAGCCATTTTTTCATAATAACCCACAAAGATAGTAAAAATAACTATTCCAGCAGCAAAGCCAGCATCCGGGAAAGGACGGCACGCACTTCGGACTGCTTGGCCGTGGTGTTGTTGGCGAGCAGGGAGAACGTGATTTTCGGCGTCCCCGCCGCATCCAGGATGTAGCCGGAATAGCACAGGGTTCCCTCCATGGAGCCGCTTTTCATGCGCACACGTCCGGCCAACGGAAGATTGGCCAGCATGCCGGAAAGCGTTCCCTCTCCGGGCCGCGGCAAGGAGGAGAGGAAGGCGTCAAAGGCGGGGCTTTTTTCCATGGCTTCCAGGAAGGAAACCATCCATGCGGGGGAAAGATTGTCGTGCCTGGAAAGGCCGCTGCCATCCTTGCAGGAGATGCCCTCCAAATCCAGGCCCAGACCCAGAAGCACTTCGTTCACAGCTACATAGCTGCTGTCGTAAAGGGCCAGTTCCGTGGCGGCTTCTCCCATGGAGCGGAAAATCATTTCGGCGTAGAAATTGTCGCTTCGCACATTGGTTTCCCGGGCAATCTGCCGGAGGGTGGGCGACTGGGTGCTGCCGATAAGCGTCGGCTTGCCGGCTTTTTCCGTCGCCACAAAATCTTCTCCGCGAATGTATCCGCTACGGTTTACATCGGCATAGCCGCCGCTCACTTCCCAGCCGGTGGCACGCAGGTTTTTCCAGAAATAATAGGCGCAGGTGAGGGCGCCGAACTTGTTGGCAAAATGCTCTGTTTTGGCGGGCCGGTCCGTGGCAAAGCTGCCGCGAAGTTCGGCATATGGAGCCAGGTCCGTGGTATAAAGATACAGGCTGTTTCCCGTTCCGGCGGGGCCTGTGATACTGTAGTTGCTAAAGTGCATCCAAGGCGTTTCCGGGTAGGTTTGCGTGGCTTTCACGGTATCTCCCAGGGCCGATGCCTTCACTTGCAAATCTACGGCATTGCCATAGAAGCAAAGGGCGTTACCGCCTGTTCCATAATAGGTTCCGGTGTCGTTATAGGACCAGGAATTCTGCTCCAGATTGCCTTCATAGGCCCGGCCGTCACCCACAATGCGTCCGTTGATCCGCTGGATGCCGGCTTCCTTGAGAAGGGTTTTCCACTTCCAGAAAAGGGCGTCGGTTTTAAGGGCGATGGAGTCTTTGGCACCCAGCGTAGGGTCTCCTCCGCCGATGATATACAGGTCTCCCTGGAGCGTACCGTCGTCCAGGATGGTGCCGGTGTAACCCAGGCTGGTGGAGTAACGGTACTCCGGACCCAGCGCATGGAGGGCGGTGCCGGTTGTAACCAGTTTCATGTTGGAGGCGGGAACCATCCGTTGCCCGGAATTGTATTCCAGGAGGGTGTTTCCATCGGCATCCCGCGCCATTACGCCCCATACGGCGCCTTTCAGGGGGCCGCTTCCCGTTTGCCGCTGGACATATTTCTGTGCCGGGGTCTGCGCTGCCGCAGGCAGGAACGCCAGCAAGGCAGCTATGGTAAGGATTCTTCTCATCACTTGCAAAATTACGCCTTTTTCCGCATAAATAGTGCCAAGGGTGTGAACAATGGTTCATCTAACGGATTATATTTGTATATTTGATGGCTTGAAACAAAAACCTAGACAAAAGTATAAAATGGCTTACACAGAAACAACCCGTACCAGCTACGGAAAACGGCTGGGGAATTCGTTCGGCGGTATTTTCACCGGCTTGTTATTGTTCATTGGCGCCACCGTTCTCATCTGGTGGAACGAAGGCCGCGCCGTAAAGACCGACAAGATGCTCAAGGAGGCCCAGGGCCAGGTGGTGGAGATGCCCGACATTTCCCGCATAGACCCTGCCTTTGAAGGCAAACTGGTCCACGCCACCGGCATGGCAACCACGGTCGATTCACTGGTGGATTCCCAGTTCAAGGTGGGTACCCGCGCCATCGCCCTTAAACGGGACGTGGAATACTACCAGTGGGTAGAGCATGCCGAATCCCACAGCAAGGACAAACTGGGCGGAGCCGAGGAAACCACTACAACTTACACCTACGACCTGCAGTGGGTGAGCAGCCCGGTTAACAGTGCCGATTTCCACGATCCGGACTACAGGAGTGAGAACTTTGTCCGTCAGCAGGTAGAGAGCGACGTAAAATATGCCCAGAACGTGTCCTTCGGCGCTTTCCGGCTTAATACGTCCCAGATTCATTCCATCAGCGGCAGCACTCCGCTGGCCGTGGTGGACAGCACCGGAAGCAATGTCATCTATATCGGCGCCGATCCTTCCAAGCCGGACGTGGGCGACGTCCGCGTCACCTTTACGCAGGTGAAGCCGGCCGAGGTGAGCATCGTGGCCTGTGTTTCGGGAGACACGTTCACCGATTATACTGCCAAGAACGGAAAATCCTTCTCGGCCCTGAATATGGGCAACGTTTCGCAGGAAGAGATTTTTGAAGGCGAGCATTCTGCCAACAAACTGCTGTTGTGGGTGTTCCGTATCCTGGGCCTTATTCTGGTAATTGCCGGCCTGCGCAGCTTCTTCAGCATTCTGGTTACCGTTTTCAAGGTGGTACCGTTCCTGTCCAACATCGTGGGTATGGGCGTGGGTCTGGTGTGCGGCGTGGTAGGCTTTGCCTGGACCCTTATTGTGGCGGCCCTGGCCTGGGTTGCCTACAGGCCCGTTGTTGCCATTATCCTGCTGGTGATAGCCGCCGCGGTCATCTGGTACTTCGCTACGCACGGCAAAAAGAAGGAGGATACTCCCGTGCCGCCTGCCGCTCCTGCCGAATAAGGCATGAAGCGAACCCTCCTGCTTCTATCGGCCCTTTTGCTGTCGGTCCTGTTACCCGCCGCCAACCGGCAGCGGGTGCGGGACGTGGACGTTCACCTTACCATGATGCCGCAGGGCGGGGTGGTCATTCATGAAGCCTGGGACATCAATACCGGAGACGATATCACCGAATGGTACCTGGTGCGGGAGAATCTGGGCGATATGGAGCTGGGCCGTTTCCAGGTGATGGACGAAACGGGGAAGGAATTCATAGAGGAAGAGGGCGAATGGGACGTACACCGCAGCCTGGCGCAGAAGGCGGGCCGATGCGGGGTGGTGCACAAATACAACGGTGTGGAGCTCTGCTGGGGCGTGGGCTCGCACGGAGACCACGTTTTTCACGCTTTCTACTGGTTTACCAATGCCATCAAATCCCTGAACGACTACGACATGCTGCACATGCAGCTGGTGTCTCCGGGGCTCAGCGCTCCGCCGGAGCACGTCCGCGTAACCGTGGAGGCCAAGGATCTGCAGCTGGATACGCTCAACACGCGAATCTGGGGTTTCGGCTACGAGGGAACAGTGGCTTTTCAGGAAGACGGAACCGTGGTTTTTGAGTCGGCCGTCCCTTTTGGCGAGGACGATTCCGTGATAGCGCTGCTCCGTTTCGAAAAGGGCATGTTTACCTGCACAAGCTTCCAGGAACGGGATTTTGAAGAAGCGCTGGCCGAAGCCATGATAGGGGCCGATTTCGGCAGTGACTATTACGGAGACGATGACGACGATTCCCCATCCGGCATAGCTTCCTTCTTTTCCATCCTCTTTCTGTATTTCGCTTTCGTTCGCCCGTTATTCAAGCAGTTCAAGGGCGGAAAAACCAAGCGGGACATTGCTAAGGTGCTGGGTGTCAGACGCCCCGAAAAGGTGGCCTGGTTCCGGCAAATTCCCATGGAAGGGAATCTGGGAGCCGCCAATTGCGTAATGCAGGACATTGGCGAAAGCAGCGGCAACAATCTGCCCCTGGCCTTGATTCTCCGTCTGGTGCATACCGGTTATCTGCGGCCCACCCGGGAAGTGGAGGGCCCCCTTCAGCTGGCCTTTACCGACAAGGACCCTGCCGGGATGGACCAGACGGCATTGGCTTTTTACCGTATGCTGAAGCAGGCGGCGGGAGAAGATAAGGTTTTGCAGGACAAGGAGTTCTCGGCCTGGGCCAAATCCCATAGCAAGGAAGTTTACGAGTGGACGGGCAATTCCCTGACGGAATCCCGCTCCCGCATGACGATCAGTGACTGGTACAAGAATGGGAAATATACCCCGGGTGGGCAGCTGCAGGCCCGTAACGTGGTGGGATTCAAGAATTTCCTTAACGATTTTACCCTGGTGGACCAGCGGGAAACCAGTGAGGCGTCGCTGTGGAAGGAATATCTGGTGTATGCGGCCCTTTTCGGCATTGCCGACCGGGTGGCCCGACAGCTTAAAGACATAGATCCGTCGTTCTTCCGGGAAACCTTCTCCTATGAGGCCGATATGTTACCGCAGTTGCTCACTACCAGCCGTGCTTTTGCATCGGCCGTGAGGGCTGCGTCCTGGCGAAGCACACCGGTTTCCTCCTATTCTTCCTCTTCCAGTAGCGGCAGTTACCGCAGCAGTCATGGCTATGGCGGTCATTCTTCACACAGAGGCGGTGGTGGATACAGCAGTGGCGGCCGCGGAGGCGGAGGGCGGTAAGATCAATATCCGTTGCGGTCCATTTCCCGACGGACATCTTTTTCCTTGATACTCTGGCGCTTGTCGTATTCTTTCTTACCCTTGGCCAGGGCAATGACCAGTTTGGCGAAGCCGTTGTCGGCAATGAAAAGGCGCACTGCAACAATGGTGAGGCCTTTTTGTTTGTCCTGGATTTGCAGGTGGCGCAGCTCCCGTTTGGTGAGCAGCAGGCGGCGGTCCCGCACCGGTTCATGCTGCCCCCAGCTTCCCCAATGATACTGCGCTATGTTCATGCCGCGCACAAACAGCTGATTCCCGGCAAAAAAGCAGTAGGCGTCCTGGAGGGACACCTTGCCGGCGCGGATGGATTTGATTTCCGTACCCACCAGCTGGATTCCGGCGGTATAGGTTTCCAGGAACTCGTAATCGAACGAGGCCCTGCGGTTTTTTACCTGTATGCTGCTCTTTGCTTTTGGCATAATGGACTGCAAAGATACAAAAATGAAATAATAATGGCATTATTTGGACCGATACTAAAAGGTTTTTGCAGAAGAAATGCCGACCTTTACATTTGCAAAAATAGCGCTGAATACTAAACCAATATATGCTTATGAAAAAAATTGCCTATTTCATGTGTGCTTTGCTGCTGGCAGCCTGTACCACGGCAAGCAAGGTAGAAAGCCCCATCCTCACCGTTGAGGGCGGACAGATTCAGGGTGTCGCCGCCGACATTCCGGGTGTTACCGTTTTCCGTGGCATCCCTTATGCCGCAGCTCCTATCAACGACCTGCGTTGGAAAGCGCCTCAGCCGGTAGAACCGTGGGACGGCGTAAAGCTGTGCGACCGCTTTGGTCACCCCGGCTTCCAGGCCGTTCACTATCCCGGCGGTTATACAAAGGAGTGGGGTTATGGCGAGGAATCTCCTTTCAGTGAGGACTGCCTGTACCTGAATGTCTGGACTACCGCTCCCGGAAAGACCGATGCTAAAATTCCTGTGGCCTACTGGATCCACGGCGGCGGTTACCGCGAAGGTTGGGGTTCGGAGCCCGAGTTTGACGGTGAAGAATTTGCCGCTCACGGCGTGGTGCTGGTATCCATCAACTATCGTCTGGGTGTGTTCGGCTTCATGGCCCATCCGGAACTGGCTGCCGAAAGCCCCAACGGTGTATCCGGCAACTACGGCGTCCTGGACATGATTCAGGGCCTGAAATGGGTTAAGGAAAATATCGAGCAGTTCGGCGGAGATCCGGACAATGTGATGATCTTCGGCCAAAGCGCCGGCGGCGGTGCCGTCCGCACCCTGGTGGAATCCCCGCTGGCCCGCGGCCTCTTCAACAAGGCTGTCATCATGAGCGCTGGCGGTATGGGCGGCATGGGTGGTGGCCGCGCTGCTGCCCGTCCGGCTGCAGCACCCCGCGGCGGCATGTCCTTCGGCCCGCAGACCCTGGAGCAGATTCAGGAGAACAACAAGAAGATCCTCGACTGGGCCGGTCTCACCGACCTCAAGAAAATGCGTGCCGCCAGCACGGAAACCATCTATGCCCTCAGCACCATTTATGCCGGAGCCAATGGCTTCAGCACTGGTGGCGGCATGTTCGGTGGCGGTCCCGCCCTCACCGGAGCTCCCATCGTGGACGGTTATGTATCCCTCAAGTCCTTTGACGAGGCTGCCATGGACGGCTCCCTGGCCGATGTCCCTTATATGATGGGCTTCACCAAGGACGATATGGGCAATATGACCGACGGTATTGCGGCCTTCTGCCTCAACCGTGAGGAGAAGGGCAACAAGTGCTATGCCTACCAGTTTGCCCGTCCGCTCCCGGACGACGGCAAGCAGAAGGAGTATGTGCTCACGGGCGCTTTCCACTCCTCCGACCTCTGGTATGTGTTCAAGTCCCTCAAGCACTGCTGGCGTCCCTGGGCCCAGGGTGACTGGGATCTGGCCGAAAAGCAGGTTACCTACTGGGCCAACTTCGCCAAGTACGGAGACCCGAACGGTCCTGACGGCGGTGAATGGACCCCTTACACCAAGGAGAATCCCAAGTTCATGATCTTCAAGCTGGACGAGGCCGACAACGAGGCTTCCGAGATGGGAGATCCGGTAATGGGCGAGCGTTTCGCCTGGCCTCCGGTGGCTCCTTCCAAATAGCAGACCCTTTTCATCGATAGGTTAATTATAGTGGGTGGGCTGGCCAGTTTTTCTGGTCAGCCCTTTTTTTATTATTTTTGTGGTATGAACCGTACGGAATTGCTGCCAGACAGGCCGGGCATACCGCCCATGGCCAAATTGCCGGACCCGGAAGAGATAGATCCGGCTGCCCTGGCGCGGGCCTATGCCTCCGGCGAAATAGACCTCATCTGTGTCTTAGGCCCAACGGCCTCAGGAAAAACCCGCTATGCAGTATCACTTGCAAAGGCTTTAAGCGAAGCGAAGGCGCCAGCAGGCGCCCGGCCGTACCCGGGTTTTTGCGCCAGCAAAAACGTAGAGGGAGAAAAGGCCGCGGGGGATAGTAGGGGGCAGAGCCCCCTCAAGGCCGAGATATTATCTGGCGATTCTCGCCAGATATATCGAGGCATGGACATTGGAACCGGGAAGGATTTGGGAGAGTACGGGGATGTGCCTTATCATCTGATAGATATTGTTCCGGCGGGGACCAAATTCAATATTTACCAGTACCAGGCGGCGTTTGCCAAAGCCTGGGCCGATGTGCGTTCGCGCGGCTGTATTCCCATTCTCTGCGGCGGAAGCGGCCTTTATATCGAAGCCGTCACAAGGGCTTACAAGTTTGAGAAAGAGAACGGGCTGCCGCCGGAGCAGTTGCCTTCCAGGGTCTATTATATCGGCACGCTGGTAAGCCGGGAAGAGCGGGTGGAACGGATAGACCGCCGGCTGGAGGCCCGCCTGCAGGAAGGCCTGGTGGAGGAAATCCGCGGTTTGCTGGAAACGGTACCGGCCGATGACCTTATGTACTACGGTCTTGAATATAAGTTTGTTACGCAGTATGTTCTTGGGCAGCTCTCCTACGAAGACATGCAAATTGCCCTGGGAAATGCCATCCATCAGTTTGCCAAGCGCCAGATGACATGGTTCCGCGGCATGGAACGCGACGGCATCCGCATCCACTGGGTGAGACCGTGATTTTTTTTGTATATTCAAATAATTATACTACCTTTGCGGTCCCAAATGGGAATATGTGGATAGATTTGGCTGCTTGCAACCACGTTAAAAAATGCTAAAATTACATTTCATATCAGTGTTTTGTGTTTTTAGCCTCCGCATATATGCCCGGGGCTAATTTTTTTGATATCGAAATGAAGAACTACTTATTTACCAGCGAATCGGTGAGCGAAGGGCATCCCGACAAAGTGGCCGACCAGATAAGCGACGCCATCCTGGACCAGTTCCTGATGCAGGACCCGGAGGCCAAGGTGGCCTGCGAGAGTTTCTGCTCCACCGGCATGGTGGTGGTGATGGGTGAGGTAAAGGCCGAGGCCTATGTGGACATCCAGACCACGGTCCGTGATACCATCCGCCGTATCGGCTATACCAAGGCCGAGTATATGTTCGATGCCTCCAGCTGCGGCGTGCTGAGTGCCCTCCACGAGCAGAGCGCCGACATCAACCGCGGCGTAGAGCGCGCATCGGCCGAAGAACAGGGCGCCGGCGACCAGGGCATGATGTTCGGCTATGCCTGCCGCGACACGGAAGATTATATGCCCCTGCCGCTTTACCTGAGCCACAAGCTGCTGGAAATCCTGGCCGATATCCGCCATAACGAGCTGGAACTGATGCCTTACCTCCGGCCCGATGCCAAGAGCCAGTTCACCATTGAGTACGACGGTGAAACGCACCAGCCGGTGAAGGTGCATACCATTGTCCTGAGCACCCAGCACGATGAATTCGTGCCCAAGAGCCTGGGCAAGATGTCATATCAGGAGGCTGTGGAGCAGTATGGCCAGGCCAAGGTGGACGCGGCCATGCAGAACAAGATCCGCTACGATGTGGAGACCATCCTGATTCCGCGCCTGAAGGCCTCGCTTCCGGTGCAGACCGCCCGTCTTATCCACAGCTTCATCCTGCACGTGAACCCTACCGGAAAGTTCGTCATCGGCGGTCCGCACGGGGATACCGGTCTCACCGGCCGCAAGATCATTGTGGATACATACGGAGGCAAGGGTGCCCATGGCGGCGGCGCTTTCTCCGGCAAGGACCCGTCCAAGGTGGACCGCAGTGCCGCTTATGCCGCCCGTTACATCGCCAAGAACCTGGTGGCTGCCGGCGTGGCCGACGAGTGCCTGGTGCAGCTGGCCTATGCCATTGGTGTTGCAGAACCTGTGAGCGTATTCGTGGATACCTACGGAACGGCCAAGGGAGGCCTCTCCGACGGCGAAATTGCCGAAAAGGTGCGTACCCTCTTCGACCTGCGTCCGGCCCGCATCATTGCCAAGTTCGGCCTGAAGAATCCCATTTACAGCCCTACCGCCGCCTACGGTCACATGGGCCGCAAGCCTTACAACAAAACCGTGAAGGTACAGGGAAAAGAAAAGATTGTCCAGTTCTTTGGCTGGGAACTGCTGGACAGCGTTCCCGCCATTAAAAAGGCATTCGGTTTTTAATCCATGCTCTGGGCGGTACGGACGGACATATAGAGCATTTTGGCATACTCGTCCGGCGTTACCGATGCAAACAGATAATTGATGGGGTCCAGTACCGTTCCGCGGTACCGGACCTCATAGTGTAAATGGGCCGCGGGAGCGGTGGTGGAAATGCCCACGGTGCCAATCTGCTGGCCCCGCTTAACGGTACGTCCCTTGTGGACGTTAATATCTCCCAGCAGGCAATAGCGGGTGGTGTAGCCACTTTTGTGGGTGATTTCCACAATGTTGCCCAGGCCTTTACGGGAATGGATTTCCTGCGTAACAACGCCATCGGCCGCGGCGTAAACGGGAGAACCCTGGGGGGCTATGAGATCCAGGCCGTCGTGCTGCATCTCCAGCTTATGGATGGGATTGTGCTTCATGCCCAGCGAAGCGCCGGTTTGCACATAAGACATGCCCTGCAACGGCAGCGACAGGGGCGGAATGCTGTCCCGCTGCTCCAGCAGGCGGAAGATTTCGCGGAAATTGTCGTCCACGTTGCCGGCCATCAGCATCAGGCTTTCGGCGGTGGAAGCGGCCGATGAAAGGTAGAAACTCTCCGACAGGGAATCGCTCTCCGGAATCATGTCGGCGGCCGTTACGGCATCCATGGACGGGGCGTCGGTTTCAAAGAGTTCCCGGTAAATGGCCTCGTCTTTTTCCATGAGCCCGTCCACCACGTCGGAAATAAGCGCTTCCTTTTGGGTAAGATTCCCGTAGAGCTGCCTGTAAAGGCGGTTTTCGCGTTCCAGGCGGCGTTCTTCCTCCGTAGAGAAGAACAGGGCGAAGACAATATAAAATACAATGGACAGCGACACCGTTGCCACCAGATAGCGGAGCATACCGCCCAGAATCTTCCTTATGCGGCTTCCTTTCTTCATTTTCCGGCGGGTTTACGGACCATCTCGGCGTAGTCTTCGGCCGGAATGTCCAGGTCCATGTAAAGGGCGGGATTCACGTAATCCTTACGGTAAATGACTTCGAAGTGCAGGTGGGGGCCGGTGACACGTCCGCTCCGGCCGCTGAGGCCGATGCAGTCGCCCCGGGTAACTTTCTGCCCCTCTTCCACGTCAATCCGGGACATGTGGGCATAGCGGGTTACATAGCCGAATCCGTGGTCAATCTCCACGTGATTGCCATAACCTTTGCCCTCGTGGGCCACCTTGATCACCGTTCCGTCACCCACCGCATAGATGGGATTCCCCGGATCGCAGGCAAAGTCCATTCCGGTATGCCGCTTGCTGATGCCCAGGATGGGGTCGGAACGGTAGCCGAAGGGGCTGGACATACGATAAGTGGAGGGGTCGGTGTTCATGGGGGAGATGGCGGGGATGTGGGCGGCCAGGTCGCCGGCTGTCTGCTGCACGGCAGCCACATCGTCAAAAGACTTGGACTGGATATAGGCCCGCTTCTCCATTACATCTACCCGCTTTACAATATACTGCAGGGCCGTTCCTTCCAGTTCTTCGTAGAGGTTTACATCGCCGATGCCCGCCTGGCGCACGGCCTGCGGAATCTCGTCCAAACCATAAACGGAGCGATAGATCCGGTCGTCCCGCACCTCCAGCATGCTCAGCTTTTCGTCGTGCTGGTCCAACTGCTGCGACAAGCGGTCTACCCGCGAACTCCAGTCGGCATTCTGCCATTTGAGGATTGACGTTTTGGGCAGGTCCAGCCCCAATACGCTCACATACACCCACATGTAAAACAGGAACAGGAGGATACCGGAGATAACCACTGCCAGTATCTTCCATCCCCGGTTGCGGGGCACATCCTTCAGCTCCGCCATCAGGGTTTCGGGGTTCAGTATGTATTGCTCAATTCTGGACACAACTTACAAAGATAAGCAAAAAATCCCGAACCGGGCTCCATTTCGCCATTCCCCGAAAAATGCTTATCTTTGTAAGTTTTATTATAAGAAAAAGAAATAGTGCTATATATGACTGCTAAAGAAATACGCCAGAAATACCTGGACTTTTTCGCCTCTAAAGGCCATACCGTGGTCCCTTCGGCCCCCATGGTTATCAAGAACGACCCTACGCTCATGTTCACCAATGCGGGCATGAACCAGTTCAAGGATATTTTCCTGGGCAACAGCGTGCCCAAATTCCGCCGGGCGGCCGACACCCAGAAGTGCCTGAGAGTGAGCGGTAAGCATAACGATCTGGAAGCAGTGGGCCACGACGGCCGTCACCACACCATGTTCGAGATGCTGGGCAACTGGAGCTTTGGCGATTACTTCAAGAGCGAAGCCATCGACTGGGCCTGGGAGTTGCTCACAGAGGTGTACAAGATAGACAAGACCAAGCTGTATGCCACCGTATTCGAGGGCTCCGAAGAAGACGGCACCACCCTGGATACGGAGGCCCAGACCGCCTGGCTCAAGCATTTGCCGGCCGACCATGTGCTCACCGGCAACAAGCACGACAACTTCTGGGAGATGGGCGACACCGGCCCCTGCGGTCCCTGCAGCGAGATCCATATCGACCTCCGCAGCGACGAGGAAATTGCCAGGATCCCCGGTCGGGAGCTGGTAAATACGGACAACGACGAGGTCATCGAAATCTGGAACCTGGTGTTCATGCAGTATGAGCGCAAGGCCGACGGCCACCTGGAGCCGCTGCCCGCCAAGAACATCGACACCGGCATGGGCTTCGAGCGCC
>CAMJKI010000040.1 GCA_946406355.1 uncultured Bacteroidales bacterium
TCAGGGATAGACTCAATCTGAGTCAACCTAAATCCGGAAAGGACACAGGGGGTCATTTTCGAGCGGACGTTTGAGACCGTACGAAGGGGGTCACTTTGCAGCGGAATTTCCAGATGACCACTGTCCGATGCCACCTGAACGTTTTCTCTACGGATGAGCACGCTACCACTTCGGCCATCTCCAGACTAGGCCTCGTGCCTGTGCGGGATATGTCCAATGCTCCGGCGCAGATGTGGGCCAGCATCCCCGGCAACGAGAGCGGCCTGGCCTATACGGAATACATGACCCTGGAGCTGCGGCCGGCGTGATTGGTTCTGCAGTGGCTGCGGGTATCCTCTTAGGATTCCTTGGTTAAGGTTTCAAACGAAGGAAACTGTAGCCGAAGCGCTTGCAAGCGGCTTTCTCCAACTCCTCCCGGTCATCGGGATGCGCAATGGAAATCAGGAGCCTGGCCCTCTCGGCCAGGCTTTTTCCGCGTAAGTACACGATGCCGTGCTCGATGGTGTAGCAGTAGCCGGGCTCCGGACATTCGCAGCCCAGACGAGCCATTTCCGGGCCGATGACCTGAAACTTTGGGACAGCGCAAAGCATGCCTTCGGCTTCCGGAGAGGCCGTACAAAGATCATGATCGGCGCTTCTTCGGAAGATATCCGGCTGAAGAAAAGGATCCGGTTATAAATTGAATTCCTTCTTGAACGGCTGGTCGTGCCGGTACGGCGCCCAGCCGGGATTTCCGTCCCGGCAGAAGGCGGTCCAGGCATCCACCATCTCCTCAGAGAGGGCGTAATCGGCCTCCGTGAAGGGACGCCAGCTGTTCTTGAGGGTTCCGAACATGTACCACAGTTCCGCGGAATGGAACGCGCCGGCGGCAGATGCCGGGTGGGCCTCATCAGTCGGAAGGTCGCGGAGGAACTCATATTCGTAGACCGTGCAGCCCAGGGAATCGCGGACGGCGCAGAAGCGGTCCACGGAGGCGCCGGCCAGCATGCCCATGTCGTCCTTGTTATAACCGATCATCACGGGGATCCGGGCGATGGAACCGCTGTACAGGGTATGGTCGAAGTCCTGTACGAGGACCTTTCCGTCATTATGCGGGGAGAACATGACAAAGCCCTTTCCGTCCGCCTGGTACTTTGCGGAGGCGTCGAAAATCTCCTGGGCGGAGGCGGCGCGCATGGACTTCAGGTCGGGGAAGCCGGCGTAGTCCATCACGGCTTTGCCCTGAGCATCATAGAACGACTGGGGAATCCGGTTGTCCGGAGAAAGGGCACGGACGTCCAGCCCGCCGCCGCTCTGGATGATGGCCTTTGCCATGAGGTCCTTGGAGAGCGGGGAAATCAGCAGCGTCTTGACGCTCATCGCGCCGGCACTCTGGCCGAAGATAGTGATATTGTCAGGGTCCCCGCCGAACTGGCCGATGTTGTCGCGGATCCACTGCAGGGCGGCGATCTGGTCCATCGTTCCGTAGTTTCCGGACTGTCCCTGTTCGGCCGTCAGGTCCGGATGCGAGAGGAATCCGAAGGTGCCAAGCCGGTAATTGATCGTCACCAGGATGACCCCGCGGCGCGCCCACGCATCGCCGTCCATCGTCACCTCATAGCCATAGCCGTTCATATAGGCCCCGCCATGGATCCACATCGCCACGGGCAGTTTCGCGTCCGTCTTGCCCACGGTGGCCGCCGGCGCCCAAACGTTCAGGTACAGGCAGTCTTCGCTTTGCTCAGGGGTCCCCTCCCAGTAGAATTCATCGCCGTAAAAGGTGCCGGGGGCATTGCCGGGCTGCCAGGCGATAGGGCCGAAGGTATCGCATACTTTCACCCCGTCCCAGGCCGGAACCGGCTGCGGGGCCTGCCAGCGGAGGTCGCCCACCGGCGGAGCCGCATACGGGATGCCTTTGTAAACTCTAACCTGGGAAGAGTCGGTGAGAACGCCCTGGATCCGTCCGCCGGAAACGGTCAGGACCGGATTCTTGGGAGCACAGGCGGCGAGAAGGGCCAGGCCGAGGACAAGGGTAGAAAAGATTCGTTTCATTCGTGTTTTATAGTTTACTTAAAGGATTCTCCTGCTTTTTGAAGGGCTTTGGGAAGACATTCCTGCCAGAAGTCCCAGTAGTGGATACCGTCGCGGGCAATCCATTCGCAATGGGCCGCATCATTGATGGCATCACTCAGTTCCTTGGCATCGGCATTGCTCACAGTAGTATCCTGATTCCCCACCTCGATGGTAAAGTCGGGGTGCGGTTTGATACCCGCAAGTGCAGCCGCCTTTTCCTTCATCTGGTCTAGGGTAATGAACCAGCTCATACTGGTGGCCGGGCTCATAGCATAGGCGTAGGTGAACTTCTGCGGATAGCTCAAGGCGTAATAGAGAGTGCCAAAGCCGCCCATGGAAAGGCCGGCGATGGCCCGCTTGCCATTACACTTGAAGGCTTTCTCCACGGAAGGCATCAGCTCCTGATGGAAATACTTCTCATAAGCCTGATTGTTGCCGATATAGAAATCGGACAGGCCATTGGGCATGATGATGACCATGGGAACGCCTCCTTCCTTCACATACTTCTTGGCAATCTCACGGGCATTCCCCTTTTCCACCCAGTAACGGTCCAGGTGGCTCTGGTCTCCGCTTTCATAGCCGTGCAGAAGATACAGGAAAGGATACTCCTTGTTCTCATCATAGCCGCCGGGCAGCCAGACGGAATAAGTCATTTTCTGTCCTTTGTACTGGCTCTGAATGGTCAAATCCTGATACAGTTTGTCTTCCTTGCCCAGCAGGTCGACGATATCGACCGGCTTGTCATCGGAAGCAGCCGGCTTGTTACAGGCACTGGGAACAAAACATCCCAGTGCCAGTGTAACATAAAGCCAAAAACGGAATTGCTTCATATCGTTTAGAATTTAACCAGGTAGGTAAAGCCGTTTCCGCAGAAGGAATAGAGCTTTTCGCCGGCCTTCACAACGGTAACCAATTCACCGGCGTTGATATCTACGCGGACGCCGTCCTTCATATAGTAGGAACCGCCGGAGATACCCCAATCCGGGATGTTATAACCATTGGCAATGATCAGGGACTCGCCCAGCATCTCTGCAAATTCCTTGCACACATAAGTGCCGGTAATATCGGCATCGACTTCCGTATACAGTTCGAAGGTGCCAGCGGGTGCGTCGTCCTCGGTAACAGTGACCAGGTGCTTATTCTTACCTGCTTCCGTGGTGGAAACGGCATCGGCACCGGCAGTACCGAATACGACGCCTTCACCCATCTCCGAGCCGGCGACCACGATGTCCGTACCGGCCACATTGAACACATAGGATTTGTCCGTGAGAGGAGCGATCACCACGATCTGACCGGCAGCGATGTCCACGCGGGCACCGTCCTTCATGAAGTAGGAGCCACCGGAAATGCCCCAGTCGGGGATGTTGTATCCGTTAGCGATGATACCGGCCTCACCCAGCATCTCTGCAAACTCCTTGCACACATAAGTACCGGCAATGGACGTTGCATCGACTTCGGTGTAAATCTCGAAGGTGCCGGAAGGATTGCCGTCACCATCGACAAGCGTAATCAGGTGCTTCATCTTACCGGCTTCCGTGGCGGAAGCGGCATCGGCCATGGTGTTTTCCACGATGATATCACCAATGACAGGGTCCGGATGGAATTCCAGCTTGCCAGTCCATTCGAATTTGACAGGAGCACCATCGGCCAGGAAGAGGACGGCATTGATGGTATAGATATCGTCAAGGCTGTAAGTCTTCTTCTCGGTGTCAACGGGAACACGGGAGACCGTGATACGGCCTTCTTTGCTACCGATGCCGTTCACCGTAGTTTTGGCGGCGATGAAGGTGCCACTGGTTGCAGTAGCTTCCAAAGCGCTCAGATAAACGTTCTCAGTGAGATAATACTTGTTTCCAACGATAGCCAGATGAACGCTTGCAGTATTGGACTTCAGGTCCACGTCAATCAGACGGCCCTGTTCGCCTTTCACGCTGGTAGCAGAGGCTGCAGTAAATTCACTTGCCTTAACCTCTGTCGGAACCGGGAACATACCGGAAACCGGGTCCAGCTGGGACTTGTAGCAGGAAACCAGGCTAATGCCCAGAAGCGCAATCAATAAGATATTCTTTTTCATATCCATTTTCAATTTTATCGATTAATAACCGGAGTTCTGCTTAATTGCACTGTTAAGACGGATTTCAGTTGCAGGATAAGGGAGATGCTCGTGCTTACCAGCCTTGAAACCATAGGTGGGGTTAGCCGGATCCACATAATCCACAGAGCCATTAACCTGAAGTAAAGGATAAATTTTACCGTTATTGGCCATCTTTGCACCTTCACCCCAACGGAGCAGATCCTGGAAACGGGTACCCTCGCCAAAGAGTTCCAGGCGCTTCTCGCGCTTGATATCGTCCAGCGTGACGGTTCCCAGGGTAGCCAGATGCGCACGGGTACGAATATTATTCACGTATTCCGTGGCCTTGGTGGTATTGTTGTTCATGAAATGAGCCTCGGCACCGCAGAGGAGCACCTCGGCGTAACGCATCCAGATACAGTTGGCACTGTACACCCAGTCACTGTTAGTACCACGGTCTTCGGCCAGGATACGGAGCTTCCACATGAACTGACCTTCACCAATTACCGGAGACTTAAGGGTGATACCCAGTTCACTCTGAAGCTGGTCGTAAGTCTTGATGGCATTGTTAAGACGATAACCATTTACGCCTTCATCGGCCACAAACTCGTCGTAGAGGTTCTTGGTGGGAACGCGGAAGCCCCAGCCGGTGTTCATCATAGGAGTGTCAATAGGCCAGTTCATCTTATCCATACGCCAACCTGTCATCAGGGCGTACATGGAGAAAGGCTGGGCATTGTCGTCATATACACGGTTAATCTCAAAAATGGACTCGCAGTTATGCTTGTATCCAATTCGGAAGATATTGGCATAATCGTCCATCAGGCGGTATTTCTGGGATTCCACCACCAGGTCGAACTGCTTGGCGGCTTCGTCGTATTTTCCCTGCCAGAGATAAACCTTACCAAGCAGAGCCTGGGCAAACTGTTTTGTCACGCGCCAGACAGAGGAGTCATCGGCATTGCTCTTTTCGGAAAGATAACCGGAAGCGATGGCCTCGGTGAGGTCTTTCTCCATCAGGCCCCAGAGTTCCTCATCGGTACCGTTGGGTACATTGTACTCGGAAGGGGTGAGCTCGTGGTCTACAAGCGGAGGATTGCCCCACATGGTCTTAAGGTCAAAGTATGCATAAGCGCGGAAAACCTTTGCTTCGGCACGGACCATCTTGGCAATGTCAGAGGCACCTTCCTCCTCGATATGTCCAAGAATGACATTGGCTTTGTAAATCAACGAGTAGTAGGAGGTGAACATTTTCTGGATATAATCCTGTTCAGCGTCAAAGCGGAACTCATTCAGCTGATCCAAGTCGTTGTTGTCACCGCGCATGGAACCGCCGGCCCAGAAGTCGTCGGTGAGCATAGCCTTGCAAAGACGTACCCAATAGTCCCAGCCAAGGCCACCGCCGTTTAAGATTTCCAGATACAGGGCGGCATCGGCCTCCAGTGCCTGTTCATCTGTCTTATAGAAAGTATTATAGTCCAATACACCGTGCTGAGGGATATCCAGCTTATTGGAGCAGGATACAACAGACAGGGCGAGAAGACCGGCAACTGCAGAAAAAATTATATTGCGTGTTTTCATAAGGCAGTCATATTAGAAAGTAATGTTTACACCAAAGACAACCTTCTTGGCGGTAGGATAAGAACCCTTGTCCACACCCTGGGAACTACCGGTACCGGTAATTTCGGGATCGAAGCCGATATAGTTGCTGAAAGTGAACCAGTCATCAAGGGAAGCGTAGATTCGAAGATTATCCACGAAGAACTTGCGAGTAAACTTCTGAGGAAGGGTATAACCCAGCTGGATCTGCTTAATCTTGGCATAAGCGCCGTTGAAGAGCATACCGCTGGAAGTCAGATACTGTTGCCAGTTGGCAGCATTTGCGGCCGGCTTGGTACCATTGGTATTTTCGGGAGTCCAGCGATCTTCATAGAAATAACTGAGTCGGTTGGAAGGATAGTCAACAACAGTTACGCAGTTGAAAATCTTATGACCGGCAGCACCGGTGAGGAACACGACAGCGTCGATGCCCTTCCAAGCGGCGGTAAGAGTGAGACCGTAGTTAATCTTAGGGATACCGGAGCCAAGATCCACCTTGTCACCAGAGGCAATGCCTTCCACACCGTCGTAATCCTTGAATACAGCATTACCGTTGGCAGGATCAATTCCCTGGAAATCATAGCCGTAGAAGTGCCATGCGGGATAGCCTTTCTCGAAACGGGTGATGGCGCCGTAGTTACGCACGCCCGTGCCGTCAATACCATCGGAGAGAGATTCGTGGATGTAAGTAACTTCATTCTTCAGGGTAGAGAGATTACCACTCACGCTGTAGTTAAAGTCGCCGATGGTGTCTCTCCACTTGAGTTCAAACTCGAAACCCTTATTAGACACATTACCAGCATTCACAGGAGAAGCGGTGACGCCGACAACGGTAGAAGGAGTAATACCAGACACAATCAGGTCCTTTGTCTGCTTGCTATACCAGTCTACATTGAAAGTGAGGCGGTCGCGCAGGAAACGCATATCCAGGCCAATGTTAAACTGCTCTGAGGTTTCCCACTTGAGCTCCTGGTTTCCGGTGGAAGAAGGAGCATAACCAATTACGTATTCCAAACCATTGCCGGTAGCATACTGGCCAGTGCTTGCAATAACGTTCGCATAGCGATATCCACCCAGACCGGCAAGTGAACCATTCTGTCCCCAGCTGGCGCGGAGTTTGGCAAAATTCACCACATCCTTGATGGGCATGAAGAACTTTTCTTCAGAGATGGTCCAACCAGCCGACACAGCAGGGAAATAACCCCAACGCATAGGCTTGGGAAGGACGGAAAGGTCGGCAGCATCTGCGCGGAAAGAGACCTGAGCATTGTACTTACCCTGATAATTCCAGGAAGCACGGGCAAAATAGGAGAGCTTGCGGGAATATCCGGGTTCTGCACCAGAGACAGAGGGCGTTGCGTTAGCCGAATGGTAAGCGAAGTAATAGAACAGAGGGTTGTCCTGCTTTACGCCAAGATCATCATCCTTACCGGAATAGGAACCACTGACGCTATAGCTTCTGGAGCTGGAGAAAGAGGTACCCAGCATCACGTTAACGAAATGCTTGCCGAAAGCCTGATTCCAGTTGGCGAAGTTTTCCCACTGATAATACATGCTGTTGTTGGAACTACCGCTCAGTGAGATAAATTCCTGATGGGCGTTCTGGTTTACATAGTAATTCAGGTTATAACCATAACTGTCACCGGCAGAAAGACGGTAACCAAAACGGGATGAGAGTGTGAGGCTCCTGATAGGTGTCAGGTTCACAGCGGTAGAACCGTTGATGTTGAAACCTTTCATAACCGAATATGAGCGGTCACGCATGATGTGAGGGTTCACGTTCTCGGAAGGGTTGAACCATGAGACTCCATAGTAATCTCCGTTCTCGTCGGTGAGAAGACGGCGACCGCTATTCAGGATATCCTGCATATTCTGGGGAAGAGGACCATCCTTGCTGTAGGTAGGAGGAGTAAGCGGATCCAGCTGGAGGGCCGAGAGAACGGCAGAGCCGTAGTCGGAACCTTCGGAAACACTGCGGGCGTTGTAGTACTCAACCTGGTTGTTGGTCTGAACTTCCAGCCAGGGCTTGAACTTCCAAGAGCCGTTTACCATAAAGGTTGCACGCTGATAGACATCGGCATCACCTGCGAACATACCGTTGTTGTCAAGATAGGTGGCCGACAGATAGAGATTTCCGCGGTCGTTACCTGCGCTGAACGAAAGGTTGTGGTGATGCATCAGGGAGTTCTCGTAGGAGTAGCCAATCCAGTCGGTGTTGGTCTTGAAGTCCCAGTGCTCGTAAAGATCGGCGATCTGGAAACGGCCATTCTCAACATAATACTGGAAATACTGCTCGGCGTTCATCACCTTGGGGATACGACCCAGGCTCTGGGATGTGAGCTGGTAGCTGTAACTGATCTTACCGTCGCCCTTACCCTTGCGGGTGGTGATCATGATAACACCGTTACCGGCTTCAGCACCGTAGATGGCAGCAGAGGCACCGTCCTTCAGAACTTCCATGGATTCGATATCGTTAGGGTCGATACCGGAGATGGAGTTGGTACGGCGGCCATCCACAACGTACAGAGGAGCAGAAGAACCGTTGGAGGAAATACCACGAACCTGTACGGCAGGGGCAGCGCCCGGGCGGGCAGAACTGGAGAACACCTGCACGCCGGCGGTCTTACCACCCAGGGCCTGCTCGGGGCTGGTGATGGTACGGTTCTGGATATCCTCGGACTTAACCTGGGAGATAGCACCCGTAACATCGGACTTTCTTTGGACACCGTAACCCACGACGACGGTTTCTTCAATCATCTGGGTGTCGGTGAGCATTTTGATGGTGATGTTCTCGGTTTTGGTGGCGACGTACTCCTGAGTGATATAACCCACGGAGGAGAACTCGATGACCGAACCGGCCGGAACAGTGAGGGTGAAGCTACCTTCCAGATCGGTGATGGTGCCGTTGGTGGTGCCCTTCTGGACAACACCAGCCGCAATCATCGGCTCGTTCTGGTCATCTGTAACCACACCGGAAATGGTCACGCGCTGCTGGGCGGCGAGCGTCCATCCCACAAGGAGAGACAACGCGATGGTTGTCATCTTCATCAGCAGAGATTTTCTCATGTGATCAGTTTTAATTGGTTAATGGATTAATTGAATAGTTGATTCTATATTGATTTTCATATAGTTGGGCCAGGGCTCCCAAACGGGCATTCCCTCGGCCTGGGGTTTTCCGGTTTTGGCGAAGTTGGTCCATGCGGCGGACATGCGGTGACCCAGCTCAACGGCATCCTCTCCCCCGCCAGTCATGGTCCTGTGAAGGAGCACATTGTCGAACACGAACGGAATCTCCATGCAGTGGGCGCTGCCAAGTGCACCGTCCAGGACCGGGGATTCCCAGCGGAAGAGATAGAGGTATACGCCCGCGCACGAAGCACTGCGTTCCTGAGCCTGCTGGATGGCAAGGGGCCTGAAAATGGGGTCTTCCCTGTCACGGGTGAACTCATGATAGGTTGTGCCGATGATTACAGGGATGTCCTTGGAAATGGCGAGACCGGCCGCAGACATAGGTGCAGCAGGGATAATATCGCCGTCAACCACGGGAGTCTGGCCGAAGAGGATCATGTCAAGGAAGTTCTCCGGTAAAGCGCCGTCCTGCACGGCTTTGTCGCGGACGGAGGCAATTGCCTTGTTGTAGGCTTCCAGGAGTTTTTCGTAAGGGACGTTCTTGATATCGTCAATCTTGGAAGGATTGAGACCCAGGTTCTGTACGGTAGCGGCGCCAATCCTGCGGGAATATTTGGGTTCAAGCAGGTTGGTGATGGAACCGCTCTGGACGATTGCTTTATGGAACAGGCCCTTTGCGGAAGGCATTGCCATAATGGTGGACACCTTACCGCCGCCTCCGCTCTGACCGAAGATGGTGACGTTGGAGGGATCTCCGCCGAAGTTGGAGATGTTGTCCCTCACCCACTCCAGGGCCTTCACAATATCCATCATGCCCACATTACCGCTGTGAGCGTATTTTTCACCGTAGCCGCTCAGATCCAGGAAGCCCAGGGCGTTGAGCCGGTGGTTCAGGGAGACCACCACCACGCCGTGGTCACGGGCAAGGTTAGTACCGTCGTAACCAATCTGCTCCTGGCTGCTTCCGGCGCTGAATCCGCCGCCGTGGAGCCATACCATCACGGGCATCTTGGCATCGGACTTTATTGCCGATGTCCAGACGTTTACGCGGAGGCAGTCCTCGTCCGGGAAGCCATCGTCCCAATGCATGGCGAAGGCCTGGTTGTCGTCGTACCAGCCCATCCTTTTGCCCTGGGGGCAGGTGGGACCGTAGGCACGGCTGGGGCGGACGTCTTTCCAAGGCTCCGGACTCACGGGCTCTGCAAAACGTTCTGCTTTTGCATAGGGAATTCCCTTGTAGATGAAAACTCCGTCGTCGATGTATCCGGCCACAGGACCGCTTACTGTCTGTACAGTGCTGGCTCCTGCAGAGGTCTCAAGCGCCGCAAGGCAGGTGGAAGAGCGGCGTGAGACAGGTCCGGCGCAGGATGTCAGGACCAGGATGGCTGCCGAAATGGCGGAAAAGGTTTTCAGTGTCATAACTAGCGTATAGTTTTACTATGCAAAGATGAGAATAATGATTCCAAACAATTTTACGCATATATCAATTGTTGTACTTACGGTTTTTTAAAGAAATTTATTTGTTCAAAAATGTTTCTTCATGTTCAAAAAAGCAATTAATAAGGATTTTAACTTATATTTGTATTATGAGAATCAAACTGATAACCATTGCCGCGCTGCTCTCCCTTGCAGCGTGCTCTGAATATGAAGGACAGATTGTCCCCAGCCCCTCTCCGGGCAGCGTAATACTGTCGGAACGCCTTTCAAACCAAAGAGTGAACGCCTTTGCGGAAGACCGCGAGGGCCATATCTGGATAGCCACTTTCCGCGGCCTGAACAAGTATACCGTAAACCAGTTCCAGCAGTTCTTCTGCACAGACGACCTTGAAGGCCTACCGGACAACCAGATAAACAGCGTCCTCACCGCGCAGGACGGCACACTGTGGGTTGCCACGGTATTCGGAGTGGCCCGCCTCCTGGAGGACGGATCGTTCCAGAGAGTCCAGATAATGAGCTCTAACCGCATGGTAAACTGGATACAGGAAACGCGTGACGGAACGCTCCTTTTCTATAACGGCACGGAACTCCTACGCTACGATTCCGCCAAAGACCAGATAATCCCCGTAATCAGGGAATTCGCCCCGTTTGCATACTCCCTTGTCCTTTCCGGAGACGGAAAACTCTGGACACTCAAAGACGGCGGGTTCACGCTAAGCGCATGCAGCACAAGTACTTATACAGAAATTAATTCCGTCCGTATCCCCTTCCAGGCATACCACATCTGTGAAGCCGGAAACGGGGACCTCTGGCTCTCCGGAATGGGCAGCCTGGGCATTCTGGACACCAGTACAATGCAGTGGAAGGAGCTTCCGGAAGCCATACGCAAGGAAAAACGCCTCATGGGCGGTGACATAGACATCCTCTTCGCCCCGGAAAGCCAGGAGATGCTCATGAACGTCATCGGCACAGGCTTTTTCCTCTATAATAATCAGAAAGGCACGGTCACCTTCCAGGACGATCCCCTTTTCCCCTTTGACGTTCCCCGCACGGAGGTCCGTACAATCTTCAAAGATTCCCGCGGAAACCTATGGTTCGGCACCACGGACCAGGGATTCACGGTTGCAAACCGCTTCAGGAACATGTTCAAGGGCAACAAGTTCCTTCAGGAAGAGTTCAAGGGCAAGACCGTCACCTCCCTGTGCCCGGACAAAGCCGGACAGCTCTGGATAGCAACCCTCAGGGACGGCCTATACTGTTATGAAACGGCGTCCCGCAAGCTCCACAAGGTGGACGATACACACCTGTTCCAGGACACCGGCGTAGGATACGTCCGAACCACCAAGGTTTTCTGCGACTCCGCCGGAGACCTCTGGCTCCTTTTCCCCGGCAAGATGAGCGTAGTCCAATGCCGATATAAAAACGGCCGCCTGACACCTTTGAACAGCATTTTCGTCTTCATTCCCATGTCAATTGCAGAGGACGACCAAGGCTATATCTGGATTGGCGGATTCTCCTCCACCCTTGTCCGCTACGGCAAGAAGGACAAGTCCGTCACTCCCGTACAAGTTGCTGCTGAAAACGAGTGGACCTTCGTCACGGACCTTCTTATGGAAGAGCCCGGAAAACTCCTTGCAGGCTGTTTCAACCGGCCTCCGGTTGTGGTGAACACATATACGTTGGACTACACGCCAGTTGCCGCCAGCGATGAAGAGATGCGTGCAAAGATTCGCCGCTCGGTTATTTATCCAACAAAGCTCCTCAAGGACAGCGCCGGCAACTACTGGTTCGGGACCGTGGCCAACGGCATTATTCTTAGCGACGGCCAAACCGGGGGAAGAACCAGCCTGGAAGGCCTTCCCTGCGCCGATATCTGCTCTATGGAAGAAGACCGCCAGGGAAACATCTGGGTCTCCACCATGAACGGACTGGCAAAGTATGACCGCACAACGGGATCGTTCGTACACTATTTTGAGACCGACGGCACCGGCGGCAACCAGTACTCTGACCGCGCGTCCTGCATACTCCCGGACGGAACGCTGGTATTCGGCGGCACCCACGGTCTCACCTGGTTCAACCCTCTGGATGCCCCCGCAAAGCGTACCGTTCCCCTTGTTTTCGAGTATCTCACAATACACGGCAACCTTGTGAAACCAGCCCCTGACGGCCCTATAGACAGGATGCTCTGTTTAAAACCGGAAGTTACAATCCGCCACAACCAGAACGCCTTCAACATCTCCTTCTCCGCCCTTGACTACAGCGATTTCGAGCAGATCCGCTATGCCTATATGCTGGAAGGCTTTGACAAGGACTGGGTAAGGATAAACACCCTTCAGGACGCATATTTTGCCAACCTGCCGCCAGGACGCTACAAGTTCAAGGTACGCATAGCAAATGCAAGCCATACTCTTACAGACATTCAGGAATCTCTTGATATCCGTGTTCTTCCGCCCTGGTACCAGTCCTGGTGGGCAATTATTCTATGGATTCTGCTGGGATGCTTCCTCATTGGCGTAGTTTACACCTTCTACAGGCATATCCACAGAGCGCGCAAAGAAGCCGCAAAACGCATCCGCGAAGTGCTTCGTGAAAGGGAGAAGGCAGAGGAAGCGGAGAAGGCGGAAAAGGCCCTTAACAAGATCCAGATGGACTATTTCTCCAATGTAGCCCACGAGTTCCGCACTCCCCTCACGATGATCGCCGGACCCGCCCGTCGGCTCTCATCATCGGCAGGTATAAAGGGCCAGGACAGGCAGCTGGTAGAGATTATCCGCCGCAACTCCGCGTGGATGCTTTCCCTTGTGAATCAGCTGCTTGACTTCAACCGCATAGGCAACAGCAAGCTCCAGATGAAGGTGGCCAAGATAGACATAGTGGAGCCGCTCAAGGACAGCGCCAGCCTCTTCCGCTTCAACGCTGAATCCAAGGGCATAGAGCTCACCACCTACGGCCTGGAGGAACCCTTCACCATGTGGGCCGATGCGGACAAAGTCCAGAAAGTGGTGATGAACCTCCTCTCCAACGCCCTCAAGTTCACTCCTCTGGGCGGAAAGGTTTCCCTCTCCTTCGATGTAATCTCCCGTGCCGATGCCGCCTCCCGCTTCCCTCTCACGGACGCGGACAAGGACGGCCAGTACGCCTGCATAAGCGTATCGGACAGCGGCGCAGGCATAGACGAAGACCAGCTGGAGAAGATATTCGAGCGCTTCTACCAGACAGCCAGCGGCAAGAAAGCCACTGGCTCCGGAATCGGCCTGTATTACGCCAGGGCCCTATGTACCCTGCATCACGGCTACATCAAGGCCTGGAACCAGGAAGGCGGCGGAGCCCTCTTCAGCCTCATCCTTCCCATCAGCGCCAGTTCTTACACGGAGGACGAGCGCACCTCTGAGGCACCTCAGCTCCAGACCCACGCCCTTGCGGAAAGCATCACTGCCGATACCCCGGATACGGACGCCCACAAACGCCACATAGCCGTGGTGGACGACGATATAGACATAGCCAACTACCTCAAGGTGCTCCTGAAACCGGAGTACAAGGTGAGCCTGTACTTCGACGGAGCATCGGCCCTGAAGGGTATGGCGGAAGATGCGCCGGACCTTGTGATAAGCGACGTGATCATGCCCGGAATGGACGGATACCAGCTATGCGAGGCCATCAAGGGTGACCTCCAGCTGAGCCATATCCCTGTGGTGCTGGTAACGGCCAAAGTGGCCGTGGAAAGCCAGGTCCAGGGCCTTGGAAAGGGCGCGGACGCCTACGTAACCAAGCCCTTCCAGCCGGAATACCTAATGGCCCTGGTGAAGTCTCTGCTGGACAACCGCGAGAAGATCCACCGCCAGCTTGGCTCTGTCACAACCACTGAAGAAATAGCCCCCGAGGCCCTTTCTCCCCGCGATGCCGCCTTCATGAAAGACCTTTACGAGCTCATGGAAAAAGAGCTTGCAAACGCAGATCTGGACATTGTGAAGATGGCGGAAATGATGAAGATATCCCGCACCAAGTTCTACTACAAGGTGAAAGGCCTCACCGGAGAGAATCCTTCCGTGTTCTTCAAGCGCTACAAGCTCAACCGTGCCGCCACCCTGCTCAAGGAAGGCAAGTACAACATGAGCGAGATAGCCTGGATGACCGGTTTCAACACCCTCTCCCGCTTCTCAACATCGTTCAAGAAACAGTTCGGAGTGCCGCCATCTGAATACCAAGGATAGTAATATGAAAACTGCATTAGAAAAGCTCTTCGGCTTTGATTCGGCCAAGCACAGCGTACGCACCGAGATTATGGCCGGTATCACCAGTTTCCTTACCATGACCTACATCCTGGCCGTGAATCCCAGCATCTTCAGCGCCCTTCCCGATATGCCCGGCGGCAGCGTATTTACAGCCACCGTCCTGGCTTCCATTGTGGGTACGCTGGTAATGGCTCTGTATGCCAAGAAGCCTTTTGGCCTGGCCCCCGGGATGGGTCTGAACGCCTTCTTCGTGTTCACCGTGTGCCTGGGTATGGGCTATTCCTGGCTGTTTGCCCTCACAGGTGTATTCATCGAAGGCGTCATCTTCGTTATCCTCACCATCACCAAGGTGCGCTCCTGGCTGCTCAATGCCGTCCCCGGAACGATTAAAAAGGCCATTGGAGCAGGTATCGGCCTGTTCATTGCCTTTATCGGTATGCAAGACGCCGCATCATCGTGAATAACGACACCACCCTGGTGGGTCTAGGAAATATCACCGAAGGGCCGGCGCTTCTGGCTATGATCGGCCTGTTCATCACCGCCGGTCTGGTGATGACCAAGGTGCGGGGAGAGATGCTCTGGGGCATTCTCATCACCTCTGTTATCGGCCTGTTCATCAAAGATCCCGCAACGGGCAGCGCCATTACCAAGTTTAACGGAGTAGTGGGTCTTCCGGACAGCGTGGCCCCCATCTTCTGCAAGTTCGAATGGAGCCACATCCTTAGCTGGGATATGCTGGTGGTGATATTCACCCTGCTGTATATGGATATGTTCGACACGATGGGCACCATTATCGGCGTGCATCAGGGTGCAAAAATGATCCCCGAGGGCAACAGGCAGGACGACATCCCCGGCCTGGAGAAGATGTTTATGGCCGATGCCGTAGCCACCGTAGCGGGCGCCTGCCTGGGAACCTCTACCACCACCACTTACGTGGAAAGCGCTGCCGGAATAGTGGAGGGTGGCCGTACCGGTCTCACAGCCTTCACCACGGCCATCTGCTTTGCGCTGGCCCTGTTCCTGAGCCCGGTGTTCCTGGCCATTCCCGGCGCCGCAACAGCGCCCGCCCTCATCATCGTGGGCGTGATGATGATGCCTTCCGTGGCCCGCATCCACTGGGATGACTTTAGCAAAGCCATTCCGGCTTTCCTTACCATCATTACCATCCCCCTGGCGTACAGCATTTCCGATGGTATCCTCATCGGTGTTATCACTTATGTGGCCTGCCACGCCGTCGCCGGCCGCTTCAAGGACATCTCCGTCACTATGTGGGTGCTGGCCGTCCTGTTCGTCCTGAAGTACATCTTTCTATAAACAAATTCCCCTTGATCAAGACGACCAGGGGAATTTGTTTAATGTACAGATTTTAAGAGGGTTACACCCACGTTATTTCACGGTAATCTCTTTCACGGGTTCCTTAGGGAGAAGGACTTTGTGAACGGGCCAACTCTGGGCTTTGGCCTGCTTGAAGGTGGCGGTGGCGCGGATATCGGCCACGGAGGCGCCGAAGGAGGCCTTGTAGTTACCGGCGGCGGTTTCCCAGGCCGATGTAGCCTCATTGAAGGAAGCCAGGGTATAGGCATCCATGGTCATGGTGAGGGTCTGGCTCTCTCCGGGCTGGAGCTCGCGGGTCTTGGCGAAGGCCTTGAGCTCGCAGGCGGGTTTCTGCAGGCCACCGGCGGGAGCGCTCACATACAGCTGAACAGCCTCCTTGCCGGCTACGGAACCGGTGTTCTTCACGGTAACGGAAGCGGTGACGGTGCCGTCCTTGGCCACTTTCACCACAGGCTGGCTGTAGGCGAAGCTGGTGTAGCTGAGGCCATAGCCGAAGGGATAGGACACGTTCTTACTCACTGTCTGGAAGTAGCGGTAACCTACCCAGATGCCTTCCTTGTACTGGGTCTCATCCACATTGGGCTGTTTGCGGGCGGCAATGCCGAACAGGGCCATGGTTTCCTCGTCCAGGCCGCTGAAGGAGAAGCCGGAGCTGCTGGCGTCGTAGTTGTACGGGAAGTTGAAGGAGGAAGGGATGTCGAAGTAGTTCACCGGGAAGGTCATGGGAAGCTTGCCGGAAGGATTGGCAGCGCCGGAGAGCACATCGGCCACGGCGTAACCGCCTTCCTGACCGGGCGTCCAGGCCAGAAGGATGGCATCGGGGATCTGTTTCCAGGAAGCGGTCTCGATGACACCGCCCACATTCAGGACCACCACCAGCTGCTTGCCGGCCACGTGGTAGACATCGGCCAGGTTCTGGAGCATCTCGCGCTCCTGGCCCGTGAGGGTCCAGTCGCCGTCCAGGGCCTTGCGGTCCCCGCCTTCACCGGCGTTGCGGGTGATGGTGAGAACAGCGATATCGGTGGCCTTCTCCATCTTCTCGATGTAGGAGCGGCTCACTTCCATTTCGGGAATGACAGCGTCTCCCAGCATGGCCATGAAACCACCGGCGGAATTGTTGGCAGCTTCCGTCTTTTTGAGGGCGATGTGCTGTTTATACCAGTTCTCGATGCCGGCATTCACCTCATAACAGTTCTCGCGCAGGCCATCGGCCACATTGCGGACATAAGCCTTGTTCACGTTGCCGGAACCGGTGCCGCCAGCGATGAAGTCATAAGAGCCAACACCGTAGAGGGCCACTCTCTTGACGTTCTTGAGGGGCAGTACACCGTTGTTCTCCAGGAGCACCAGGCCTTCGGGGGAGGCGGCACGCACGAGCTTGGCGTGACCGGCCAGATTCGGCTTGTTGCTGTACTTGTAGCCCTGGAAACGGGGGGTGCGGACAATGTAGGTAAGAAGGTTGCGGACGTTGCGGTCCAGATCGGCCTCGGGGATAACGCCGTTCTTGACACCGGCCACGATGCGGTCAATCTCGTTCTGCATACCGGGCTCCATGAGGTCGTTGCCGGCGATGACGGCATTCTCGGTGCCCTTCTTGTTGCCCCAGTCGGTCATCACGATGCCCTTGAAGCCCCACTCGTCGCGCAGGATGGTGGTAAGGAGATCGTGGTTCTGCTGGGCGTACTGGCCGTTCACCTTGTTGTAGGAGCTCATGATGGTCCAGGGATCGGACTCCTTGACCATGATTTCAAAGCCCTTCAGATACATTTCACGGGCGGCGCGGGGGTTCACCACGGCGTCGTTCTCCATGCGGTTGGTTTCCTGGTCGTTGAAGGCGAAATGCTTGGAGCTTACGCCCACGCCGTTGGACTGGATGCCGTTCACATAGGCGGCAGCCATCTTACCGGTGAGGAAAGGATCCTCGGAGAAATACTCGAAGTTACGGCCGCAGAGGGGGTTGCGGTGCAGGTCCAGGCCGGGAGCCAGGAGCACATCGGCCCCATATTCCTTTACCTCTTCGCCCATGGCGGTGGTGAGGTCCTTCACCAGTTCGGTGTTCCAGGTGGAGGCCAGTACGGTGCCCACGGGGAAACCGGTGGCGTAGTAAGTCTGGGAGTCGCCGTGGCGGATAGGCTCGATGCGGATACCGGCAGGGCCGTCAGCAAGAACGGTCTGGGGAATGCCCAGACGGGGAATGGCGCGGGTGGTTCCGGCGGCGCCAGGCACCAGCGTGGCGTCACTGGCCGTCATGGAACCTGCCACCATGGAACCCCAGCCGGAGCCCACACAAAGGGTGGCTTTCTCTTCCAGGGTCATAGCCTTCAGGACTTCGTCGATGTTGTCCTTGCGCAGCTGGGGCTGGGCCAGGACACTCAGGGTGCAGCACAGGGCTGCAGCGGTCAAAAGGAGTTTCTTCATATAGATGGAATTGGTTATCGTCTTTCCAAAAGTAAGACAAAGCCCGTGCATTTGCAAATCGTCCGGGCCGATTTGGACACCGGACGAAAGTTTTTAAACATGCCGTCAAGATATTTTTGCTTTTCTCTGCGTTTGAGCGTAAATTTGTATGGATATGAATAAGCCTTCACTTGAATACGGATCGGCCATCAGGGCCTCTTTAGATGAAAAACTCAAAGAGTCGGTCATCTCCGTGATGCCCGTGAGCCTGCTGGTTTTCGCCCTGTCCCTCACCCCCTGGGTAGACATTAGCAGCCGCGAGCTTTTCGTCTTCATAGTTGTCTGCCTTGTTATTTGGCTTGTCACACCAGGCTGGGGGCACTCCAAAGTATTGGGGGTAATTTCCAGTGTCCTGTTGTTTCTGTGTAATTTGCTGCCCTTTCTTGAAAGAAGAAAGAAAAAAGATTAAACTGAACTTGGTATGGATAAGCTGAAAGCGCACAAACTACTCCTTGGATGTTCTCTGGTTTTGATGGTGGTGTTTGGCATCATCTTAATCTGTGATTATGTCTCCAAGTCTTCACCTGAACCTTGGGGGTGGGTAGGTATGGCTGCCATGGCACTTGCAGCAGTATCCCAGTTAATGGTAATTAGGGACATAAAAAAGCACGAATAATCTCTCCACAGAATGAAAGCCGTCTATTCCAACACCGCCTGCCCCAAACTCGTCAAGTGGATGGCCATCGTGGCAGCGCTGGTCGGGGTGGCTTGCTTCGGCTTGTATCTTTTGCAAGTTTTCAATGGGGAGGGAGTGCGGTTGTTTCTCTATATATCGGCATTCCTGCTCATCTACGGAGCGATGTTCTATGGGGAGTACCTGTTGTTGACCATCACGGTCGACGAGGAGAAGGACACCATCACAGACAGCCGCCACAAGAAGTATCCGCTCAAGGTTTCCCAAATCAAGACTGCGACCTACAAGGTGAACCGGAAGGGCAAGTACCGCTCCCTCTTCCTGCACGACACGGGCGTTGGCTTCATGGACATCCGGACGTCGAAGGAGAATGCCCATCTGATTGTCAACCAGATCCGGAAGGTCAATCCAGCCGTGGAAATCAATACGGCGAACTATTTGTAGAAGGAGCTATTCTAAGACATAACAGCGGTAATTAAAGGAATTTTAATTACCGTAGTCTCACGGGCATAGTTACAAAAATCCCCCAGAGTTATCTCTCATAGGGAACACGCTAATAATGACAATCTAAGAGGAGAGAATTGTTCAACACGTGACAATCTGTTTGAGACTCGCCGTTTAAGATACCACCTATGCGATTTCGGACCAACTCTTCAGGTCGAAGAACATCAATACCGTTTCATCATCATCTTTCGGATCGGAAAGACGGGTAAAACCACATTTTGAATAGAATGGTTCAGCTTCCCGTAAAGCATCCACGGTGATATATCGACAGCCTGATTTCCTTTCCTTGTAATACCAAGTCTGGATAAAGAAGATAAGGTCCTTCCCTATTCCACTACGTTGTCCGCTGCCATCGACAGCAAAGCGGCCAATCTTCAGCGCAGGATATGAAGAACGTCTCTTTGCATTAGGAATCTTCCTGGATAGACGATTCCACACTTTCGGCTCAATGAATTCCCTTTCAATCTTGTCATTCAGAATACTGAAATATGCCAAGATGGCATGGGTGGAATCATCTACGGCCACGTATGTTACCGCGAGGAATTCCTTGTCATAGAGTGTCGCATTGGGAGTATCCGGATCGGATTCCAACAAAAAACCGTTCAAGTCTGCGACGCCGCAGTCGAACGGTTTTATGACATCAGTTTCCGGCTGGAACTTGCGAATGGTATAGCTCATAACGCGAAGGAGACTTGTTTGCTGAGTCTCTCATAGGCTTCCAGCCGTTCAGCACGTTCCTCTTCAGTGAGAGGGACGACATTCTGAGCCGCCATCTCGAAGCGGTAGGCCTCCTCATCATAGAGGATTGGGGTTTCTTTAATTGGCTTTGCCATGACTCTTTTCTCCTTAATCATTCATATCCTTGCGTAATAGATGCAATGGACAATGCAAATGTAACATTTTTCACCAAGGTTTGCAAAAAATGTGCAGAATGGACGCTCATGTCGCATTGACGCGCTATCGATTCTCTATTCATGATCCGGTGAATTAGGGAAGAAATAAGGGAAAAAGAGGGAAAGGGAAGCTTACTTCCGTTGATGGTCTTGAGGGGCAGATTTTAGGGTCGGTATATATTTTTATATATACCGCCCTATCTGCCCCGCCATCAAGACCGGGGAAAAATCAATTTC
>CAMJKI010000041.1 GCA_946406355.1 uncultured Bacteroidales bacterium
CTCTCAACTGTCGCAGGTAACTGCCCAAAGCGCAGCAGGTCTGCAAAAAACAGCCGACCTGGGGCACAAATCGGCCACTGACGCGTTCTACCGCCGCAGGTCAGCAGAAAAATGCAGACCTGCTGCACTTCGCCTATTAACCTGCAGCGTTATATAGATAAACCTGCTGCGAAGCACCGGTGACTTACGTGTGATGCCGGGTTCCGGGAAAAGGTCCGCTCAACGGCTGGCTGGCTTTGCCTATCCTGTGGGAAAAAGCCAGCACCGTTTCAATTAACACTTAGGATTCTGATTCCCGTCCCCTTGCGGTTTTAGGCAAGTTTTTATATATTTGCGGTATGCTGCGCAAGAGAGAAAATAAAGAAGCCTCTACCAAGGGCGTTTCCATCCGAGCTGGACTGATGGTGGTATTAGTGGCGGCCGCCACGCTGACTGTTACCAACTTCATCCAGAGCCGCTACTTGCAGAAGGGCATTAAACAGGAAGCCTCCCTGCGCGCACAAAGTGAACTGGAGGGCGCGCGCAGCGATATCATGGATATTGTGAACCAGGCCGAAGCCGCCGTCCGCAACAGTCTCTGGATTGCGCAGTGGTGCCTGAGTCAGACCGACAGCCTTTTCAGGGTGCCGCAACGGGTTGTACTGGACAACCCCGTAGTGGTGGGATCCACTATGGCGCTGGTTCCGGACTACAACAGCAAATACCCCTTATATGCTCCCTATGCCGTTCGCAATCTGGTAAACGGCAATATTCAGATTCTGTCCCTGGCCACGGAAGAGTACGACTACCCTTCCCAGGAATGGTTCCTGGTGGCTTTGGAAGATACGGAAGGCTATTGGTCGGAGCCCTATTTTGACATTGGGGGCGGTGACCAGTACATGACCACGTATTCCATGCCTGTAAAAGACCGGAACGGAAACATAGCCGCCGTTCTTACGGCCGATGTTTCCCTAGACTGGCTAACCTCCGTAGTTAAAGAGATACAACTGTATCCCAATTCCACAAGCACCATTGTGAGCCGTGATGGAAACACCCTGGTGATGGCCGGAAACACACCTCCCGAAGGCGAAAAATACCAGACTTTTTCCATTCCGGTAGAACGTACGGGCTGGACCCTGTCCATTTCGGTGCCGGAAAAAGACCTGTTTGCCAGTGTCAGAAAGGCTGGCTATCTCATTCGGCTGCTCCAGTTGCTGGGTTTTGTCATGCTCCTCTTCATTCTGAGGGTGCTAACCAAAAACCTGATCAAGCTGCACGCGCTCAGCGAGCAGAAGGAACGTATGCAAAGCGAATTGCGCATCGGCCACGACATCCAGATGTCCATGGTTCCCAAAACTTTCCCTCCTTTCCCGGACAGGAAAGACCTGGATTTTGCCGCGGTTATTATTCCAGCCAAAGAAGTGGGCGGAGACCTGTATGACTATTACATCCGCGACGGCCTGCTGTTCTTCTGCATAGGCGACGTTTCCGGAAAAGGTGTTCCGGCCGCCATGGTAATGACGGTTACCCATACCCTGTTCCGCGCTGTCTCCAGCCACGAAACCAGTCCCGCCCGCATTGTCTCCGTCATGAACACGTCCCTGACGCAGTCCAACGAAAGCGAGATGTTCGTCACGTTCTTCATCGGCGTGCTAAATCTTGCTTCCGGTCACCTGCAGTATTGCAACGCCGGTCATAATCCTCCGCTGTGGCTTGCCGACGGTATTAAAAAACTGCCGGTGGAACCTAATCTGCCTCTGGGCGTGGAGGACGAGTTCAGCTTCCAGGAGCAGGAGGTATGTTTGCGGTACGATGACGCCCTGTTCCTTTACACCGACGGTCTCACCGAAGCCGAAAATGCATCGGCCCAGCTGTTTGGAGAAGAGCGGGTGCAAGAAGTCCTGCATAAACGGCGCAACTCCATGGAGCACCTGAAGGCCATGGAAGAAGCTGTGGATCAATTTGTTGGAGAAGCACCTCAAAGCGACGACCTTACTATGCTGTTTATCAACTATTTGGGCGGCGAGCAGCATCTGGTGCTCCATAACGACGTTCAAGAGATCTCGAAACTGGCCGATTTTGTAGATTCCATTGCAGAGGAGAACCAGCTGGACCCCAGCCTGGCCATGAGTTTGAACCTGGCGCTGGAAGAGGCGGTTACCAACGTAGTCCTTTATGCCTACCCTAAGGGCACCGACGGAGAGGTGGATATTACCGCCCGTCTTGCCGATGGCTCCCTGGAATTCGTCATTTCGGACAGCGGTATTCCCTTCGACCCTACGGCCGCCCCCAAAGCCGATACCACCTTGTCGGTCCAGGAACGCCCCATCGGCGGGCTTGGCATATATTTGGTACGTGAAATTATGGACGATGTCCACTATGAACGCGTGGACGGCAAAAACAGATTATCAATTTCCAAAAAAGTATGAATATCACTATTGAAAAAGAAAACGGAGTAGCAACGGCCCAACTGGAAGGCCGTCTGGACACCCCTGCTTCCCTGGAAGTAGCTCCCACCATGGAATCGCTGCACGACGATGCCGGCGGCACGGTAATACTGGACTGCAAGAAGCTGGAATACATTTCCAGCTCCGGCCTGCGTCTGTTCCTTTCCCTGCGCAAGGCGGCGGTTAACAAAGGCGGTACGGTTATCATCCGCGGAATCTCCAACGATATCCGCCAGGTATTTGTGATGACCGGCTTCCTGAACCTCTTCCAAATCGAAGATTAATGCTTCTGCCCCTTTCGGCCTTTGCCATCAACCTGATTTCGGACGACCTGCTCCTGTTGGCCTCCATTCTGGTGTTTTTCGCCATTATGACCACCAAGATCGGGACGCGTTTCGGTGTGCCGTCTTTGCTGCTGTTCCTGCTTTTGGGTATGGCGGTAGGGGCCGATGGTCTGGGCGTGCAGTTCCAGGACTATGAAATGGCCGAATCCATCGGCCATTTTGCCATGACCGTGATCCTGTTCACCGGCGGTCTGGAAACATCGCTGAGCGAGACTAAACCCATACTCAAACAGGGCATCCTTCTTTCTACGCTGGGCGTGTTCCTCACCTGCCTGCTTACAGGCGGGTTCATTTACCTGGTAGCCGGAGAAGCGGTGGGTGCCCTGGGGAGCTCCATCCTGGGCTGCCTGCTGATAGCCACCATCATGGCCTCCACGGACTCGGCCTCCGTATTCGGCCTTTTGCACGGGAAACGACTGCATCTAAGGCACGACCTGGGCCCTATGCTGGAACTGGAATCCGGTAGTAACGACCCTATGGCCTATGTCCTCACCATCATTCTGGTGGCGGCCTTCAGCCATATCGGCCAGGGAGAGTCCTCCAGCCTGATTGCGTTAAACAGCGTGCTGGTGTTCCTGATTCAGATGGTCATCGGCTTCGGCGTAGGCTTTGGAGCCGGAAAACTTACCGTGTGGATTATCAAGAAAGTGAAGCTGCCCGGAACGTCGCTGTATTCCATCCTGATACTCAGTTCGGCGTTCTTCGCCAGCGGCCTGGCTTCGGTTATTATGGGCAACGGCCTCCTGGCCCTGTATGTGGCGGCCATTATCATCGGCAACGAGGCTCCCATTCCCGGCAAGAAGGACGTACTCAAGTTCTTCGACGGAATGACGTGGCTCATGCAGCTGCTCATGTTCCTCATGCTGGGTTTGCTGGCACGTCCATCCCAGATGCCCCACATGCTGGTTCCGGCCCTCTTGATCGGCCTGTTCATGATTTTCGTTTCCCGTCCGCTGAGCGTCTTTGCCTGCCTGCTTCCTTTCCGGAAGCTTCCCTTCAAGGCAAAGTTGTTAACCTCATGGGTGGGTCTTAAGGGCGCCGGTCCCATCCTCTTTGCCCTGTATCCGGTAGTAAAGGAGGTAGAAGGAGCCTCGGATATTTTCAACCTGGTTTTCCTGATTACCATGCTGTCCCTGCTCATTCAGGGCATGACGCTGATGCCGGTAGCCAGATGGCTGGGGCTCAGCTACGAAGAAGATCCCCCGGTGGAAGCCTTCGGCCTGGAACTGCCGGAAGAAATGGGCATGCTCCGTGACCATACGGTTACGGAAGAGGACCTGCAGAACGGGAAAACCGTGAGGGCATTTTCTTTCCCGCACGGCATCCGCCTGCTGATGGTAAAGCGGGGAGAACAGTTCCTGGTGCCCCACGGCAGCATGGAGCTGTTCCCGGGAGACCACCTGATGATTATAGTGGGAGACACAGACGACTAGAAATATGGCTAACAAACCCCTCAACACAGAACTGCTGGACCGCGCCATTGTGTTTGCGGTACAGGCACACGCCGGCACGGAACGCCGGGGCAAGGGATTCCCCTATATTGTGCATCCCATGGAAGCCGTGGCCATAGTGGCCACCATGACGGCCGATCAGGAATTGCTGGCCGCCGCAGCGCTGCACGATACGGTGGAGGACACGCACGTTAGCGTGGAGGACCTCCGGGCCCGGTTCGGCGAAAGAATCGCCGCCCTGGTAGCCCAGGAAAGCGATGTAATGATAGAAAACCTGAGTGAGGAAGACAGCTGGCATGCGCGCAAGCAGGCCGCTATCGACCGGCTGGCGGCGGCGCCCCACGATGCCAAAATGGTAGCCCTGGGAGACAAGCTTTCCAACATGCGGGCCATCGCCCGGGATTATGCCGATATTGGTGACGCCCTCTGGAACCTGTTCCACACCAAGGACCCCAAAGAGCACGAATGGCATTACAGGGGTCTGGCCATGGCTCTGCAGGAGCTGCAGGATACCTGGGCGTACAAAGAATTCGTAGCGCTGATAGACCAGGTGTTTTCCAAGTAACAAAAAGGGGTCGGTCATAAAGACCGGCCCCCTTTCTTAACGCATATATTAACCAACTAGTTTATTTCCAACTGGTGAACTGGGCATTGCCGTCGGTCCAGCCGGCCTTCTGGGTGAGAACGCCGTTGGGAGCAGGAAGAATTTGAAGGTCTTCATAGAAGTTGTTGGTTATTAAGATGTTTAAGTTTGGTTTAAGTAGGCTTTCTATTTATGAAGTTTTTCTATTTCAGCAATTTCCGGATGATTTGTCCCAGTTCGGCATTCTCGTGAACCCCCACGAACTCCTGGGCGTGCGGTCCGTAGGCAAACACTGGTACCAGGATGCCGTTGTGGCCCTTGGTGGAGAAGTTCACCTTAACCGTACGCTCTTCCAGGCTGCCGCCCAGCAGCGTGAGGCCGCCGGTGGCATGGTCGGCCGTTACCACCACCAGGGTGTGGGCGTCCTTTTCGGCCCACTGCAGCACCTTGCCGATGGTGCGGTCGAAGTCAAAGAGCTCCTCGGCCATGTAGCCCACCTTCTGCCGGTGGCACCAGTCGTCGATGCTGGAGCCCTCTATCATGAGGAAGAAACCCTTTTCGTTGTCCAGCAGCTCCAGGGCCTTGGTGGCGCAGTCTTCCAGCACGGGACCGCGGTCCAGGGCGGGCTCCATCTCCAGCGGGGCGAAGAGGCCCAGCACCCGGCCCTTCTGCACCTGGTTCAGGCGCTCCCGGCTGTCTACGAAGATGTAGCCCTGGTCGGTCATTTCCTTCACCAGGTCGCGGCCGTCGGAACGGTTGCGCCAGAACTGCATGCCGCCGCCGGCCAGGAAATCTACGCCGCTGTTAACATACTGGGCGGCATTCACTTCTTCGTCGTCGCGGTCCAGGGAATGGCCCACGAAATCCAGCGGAGTGGCGTCGTTGATGCGGCAGGTAACGGCTACGCCGGTTTTCATGCCCTTCTTCTGGGCATCGTGCAGCACGCTGGGAACCGGATTTCCTTCCGCATCCACGCCCATGTAGTAATACTGCGTTTTAACGCCCGTGGCAATGGCCGAACCGCCGGCGCAGGAGTCGGTGATCAGCCGGTTGGTAGCATAGGTGCGGGAATAGCCCGTCACGGGGAAGTTGTCCAGATTCAGGTGGCCGCCGTTGAGCACCCAGCCGCAGCTAACCTGCTCTACGCCCATGCCGTCGCCAATCATCACAATCACGTTCTTGATGCTGTTGTCGGCCGGCACCGGCTTCACGGAAACCGTCTGGTAGGGTTCCGCTACGGTGTACTGCTCGTCGTCGGAAAACTGGTTGTCGGCATATTTGGAACGGTTGCGGGATATGTCGGCCTTGTTATAAGCCATATCGAAGAACACCTCTTCGGCCTCCACCTTGCAGGTAACGGTTTTGCTCTGGCCGGGCAGGAGGGCAAAGAAGTTGTCGCTCCACCAGGCGGGAACCACCAGATTGCCGGCGGCATCCAGCGCCTTCAGAACGGTAACCGGCGAGATACTGGCCGATTTATTGGTAACGGTAACGGCATAGCCTTCATCGCCTTTCTCCACCGAGAACTGCAGCTCGGCCGGTTCGCCGTTAAAGACAAAGCCCAGGTCGGCGAACTTGGTGATGGGGGTAAGGTACCAGTTGGAGCGGCTCCAGTCGTATTCGTTGAGGGTAGCGGGAACGCTGTAGAAGTTGTCGGCCACGGCCTTGCCTTCCGCGTCGGTGAGGGTAAGGGCCACAAAGTGCGGCTTTCCGGCATAGCGCTTGAGGTCGAAAACGGGCAGGCTCTGCCGGTATTCCAGCGTGATGTCCCGGCTTTCCTCGCCCAGCAGCCTGGAATTGGCGTCGAACACCTGCACCGTGGCCTTGAGGGCCTTGGAAGACAGGCTTTCGCTCACGGCGTAAACCTTATTGTTGGAAGGGTCGAAGATGAGCTGCTGCGGCTCGCAGGCCTTTTTGGTGCCGTAATAGCCGGCGGTGGGGGCGCCATAGAAATCGTACAGCTGCCAGTACAGCGACGGCCAGGCCGAATTGAGCATCCACTGCACAATACCGGTAGAGAGCGGCATGCGGGCGCGGAACGACTCAAACATGGCGCGGGTGCCGTCATAATCCACGGCGTGGGCCTTGAGCACAAAGTCTTCCAGGCCGTTGAATCCGCCGTACTCCCCGTTAATAACGGTCTGGAGCATCTGCGTGGAGTTCATGGCCGATCCCGAAGTGGTGCAGTGGTAATCCCAGCTCTTGGAGAGGGGCCACAGGTCTTCGGCCGGAATCATCTTCCGGAGGCTCTCCAGCTGCGGCAGGTTGGCACCGATGCCGGTTTCCGTATTGAAGCCGAAGGCGCCGCCGCAGTCCTTGTCGCGGTACCAGTAGTCCGGGGTAACGTACTCATAGGGGCCTTCCATCTTGGTGCCCGACCAGCCCATGCTGCTCTGCAGGTGCTTGGCCGAACAAATGTAGGGACGGTATTCCTCTACGTTGTAAATTTCCATATAGCGGGCCTCCAGACGGGAGTTCGGGATGCGGTCGCTGCCCGTCATCCAGCCGATTACGGCGGCATGGTTGTGCAGGCGCACCACCTGGTCGTGGAAATACTTCACAGCCAGGTCTTCCACCTTTTCCCCGTTGATGCAGCCGTAGCCGTCCACTTCCGGCAGGCCGCAATAGTCTTCCCACTCCCACTGGCAGCTCCAGCCCACCAGGGCCAGCACACCCAGGCGGTCGCAGAGGGTGTAAACGGTGTCGTCCTTGCCCCAGATATTCTCGAAGCGGATGGTGTTCAGGTTCATGTCCTTCACGTATTCCACCTGGCGCAGGATGCTTTCCGGCGTGTCGCGGAGGAAGAGGTCGTCGGTCCAGCCGGCGCCCTTGATGAGGACATCCTTGCCGTTGAGGGTGAACTGGCGCCAGCCTTCCGGAGTGAGGCGGCTGGTGATGCTCCGTACGCCGAATTCCACATCCTTTTTGTCGGAAACGGCACCGCCGATTTCTACGCAGGCGGTAAGGTTATACAGTTCCGGGCTGCCCAGATCGTAGCTCCACCATACACGAGGGTTGTCCAGATGCAGGACGGCGGCTTCGGCCGGAGTAAGAGTAACAGTAGTGGCCTCGCCGGCGGCCAGGGCAAGGTTTACGCTGCAACTGCCGCAGCCTTCCAAATTCAGCTTCAGAAGGCCCTCCACGGGCTTGTCTTCCAGGTTGCGCAGGGCCACACGGACCTTCAAATCGGCCTGGGCCAGGGTTTCCACATCCAGCTCCGGAATCACGAATACGTCATCGATAGCAACTGCGCCGGTGGCGTGAAGGGTGACGGGGCGCACGATACCCATGCTCTCGTCCAGCGGGCGGGGATTCCAGTCTACAAAGCCGATGTTCAGGTCGCCAGGCTGGGCGCGGCGCAGGCGCACCTGGATGTCGTTCTTTGCCTTCATGAGCTCCGTAACATCGTATTCCCGGCGGATAAATACGCCGTAGGTGGTGTCCGAAGCGGCCAGCTGCTGCCCGTTGAAGAAGATATCGGCATAGTAATTAAGGCCGTCGAAGGCCAGCAGGTAATGCTGTCCCTTCCTGGGCGTTACCACCATGTTGGTGCTGTAAGTCCAGGGGTCGTTGAAAGGAGCCTTGTCCATCTGGGCGTAGCTGTTCCCGTCCAGGAGGTTTTCTCCCAGCAGGCCGGCCTGTTCCAGGGCGCCGGCCACCGTGCAGGGCACCGTGGCCTGTACAGATTCGGAACCGCCGTCGTGGGAAAGGATCCAGGGCGTTTCCAAAGAGATACTCTCGCCGCTTTCCATCCGGTAACCGGACTGGCAGGCGCAAACGGTGGCAAGTGCCATGAGGGCAATCAGGGTCTTTTTCATGGGTTTGCTAGATTAGGGCAGCTCCCGTTACCAGGACGTCGCCGCCGGTGAAAACATCTATCTTAAGCCGGTCCACGGTGTTGTGGTACGGGAAGTTCTTTTTCACGTATTCTTCCATAGCTTTGCGGAAGTAGGGATAGTTGTAGGCTACTCCCCCGCCGAAGGCAATGTGGCTGGGGTCGTAGGCAAAGAGCACGGCGCAAAGCAGCTCGCCCAGGTTGGCGCCCAGCTCGTCAAAGAGCGCCAGGGCTTTGGAATCGCCTTTTTCGGCCGCCTGAGCGGTTTCCAGGCTGCTGAGGGACCTGCTTTCGAAGAACTTCTTGCTGCAGTAGTCTTCCAGGATACCGCTGCGGAAGGGCAGGCAGCCCAGTTCGCCGGCTCCACAGTTGGCGCCACCGAAGAGACGGCCGCGGTCGATGATGCCGATACCCACACCGGTGCCCAGGGTGATACCCACCAGCACTTCCGGTTTCTGCTCCTTGGGATAGGCTGCATAAGCGCCCATGGCAAAACAGTTGGCGTCGTTGTTCACCGATACCGTTACGGGGAAACGGGCTTCCAGGTTCTCCTTGATATGGACTTCCTGCCAGGAGGGAATATTGGTGGCCTCGTACACAATACCCTTTTCCACATCTACCACAGACGGCACTCCAATGCCGATTTTTGTGGCTTCTGCGGGCAGGATGGCAGCAATCTGACTGGCCAGATAATCAAGCGTTTGTTCCATGGTAGCCCCGGCGGGGAAAGAGGGAACCGATACCTTCTTAGTAATCTTTCCGTCCTGGACCAGGCCCAGGCCGATGGTTGTTCCTCCGATGTCTATTCCAAGTGTCATAGCAGTGGTTTTTTTGCAAAAGTATAGATTCCGAACAGATAATAGAAAGAAATTTTGCGTATTTTAGTGCGCAATTTGCGTCATTCTATTTTTTGGAGGAACTTTTTTTTACATCTTTGCAAAGCAAACCAATAGATTTTCCACCCGTGAAACGCATTTTCCGTATTTTAGCAGCTGCAGCCGTAATTTCCGCCTGCGCATCCCCTTGTGAAATTGTATGGACCGAAGGTGAAACCAACCCGGAAACGGGCACTGCTCTTCATGAGCTTAGTATTTCCCAAGTTCCCGCCGGTGACGGCTGGACGCTTTGGTTCAGCCAGTTCCGTACACCGGTAGAGATGGCGGACGGCGCCGCAGCCAGCATTGAACACGTTAGCGGCACCTTATACCGGGTTATTCCCAAAAGTGACAACCCCGGCGGAAAAATGGTGCTCCGCTACTGGGCCCGGCCGCTGGTAAACCAGTGCCGTGCACCGGAAGGATTCTTCCTGGAGGAAAAGGGGAAACAGGCCGTTCCGGTAAAGGCCACCTATGCTTTCCTGCCGGCCGAGGCCGTGAAGTCCTTCGAGTATAATCAGGTGGAAACATCTGTATATGATATGGTTCCGCGCGTAAAGGACGTAGCTTTACAGGGCGGAGACGTGGATCTTTCGGCAGCAAAGGTGCAAGCGGTGAAGATGGTGGAAGGCCAGGTGCCCGGCTGGTATCGGCTTACCATAGGGGAAGAAATCCAGGTAGAAGCGGCCGATGAAGACGGCGCCTACTATGCTGGTGTCACCCTGGAAAACCTGCGCCGGAACGCCCAGGGAAAACCCGTTTCCGCTGCCGTGGTTACCGACTGGCCGGACCTGCCTCTCCGCGGCCTGATGCTGGATGTGAGCCGCAATTTCACCACCAAAGAGAACCTTTTGCGTCTGATAGATATCATGGCCCACTACAAGGCCAATTTCCTGCACCTGCATTTTGGCGACGATGAAGGCTGGCGCATCCAGCTGGACGCCCTGCCGGAACTCACCTCCTACGGTGCCTTCCGCTGCCTGCCGGTGCTGCAGGAAGACGGCACCATTGCCGAACCGGACGGCCTGCAGCCCACCTACTGTGTGGCACTCAGCGGCGACGCTAATTCCCCCGGCAACGGCTATTATTCCCATGCCGACTTTGTGGAAATTCTCCGTTACGCCTGGGAGCGCCATATTCGCGTGATTCCGGAATTCGACACGCCGGGGCATTCCCGCGCCGCCGTCAAGTCCATGGAAGTGCGCGCCGCCCGCACGGGAGACAGCTCCTGCCTGCTGTCGGAACCGGAAGACGCATCGGTGTACGAATCCGTACAGGACTACACAGACAACGTCATGAACGTGGCCCTGCCCTCTACCTATAAATTTATGGCCACCGTGTTTGACGGCCTCATTGCCCTTTACCAGGAGGCCGGCGTGCCGCTGGACGCCATCCACATTGGCGGCGACGAGGTACCGGAGGGAGCCTGGACGGCATCGCCCGCCTGCCAGGCCCTGATGGCCGAAAACGGGAAAACGGATATCGGCTGGCTCAAGGACTACTTCATCGGCAAAGTGCTGGATATTGCCGAGGCCCGAGGAGTAAAGCTGGGCGGCTGGCAGGACGTTTGCCAGCATCTGGAGCCCGCTACCCTGGAGCGGCTTAAGCAGAATCTGGCCCTTACCAACCTGTGGACGGTTTCGCACGGTCAGGACGTGCTGCCTTACGAATTTGCCAACGAGGGCATTCCCGTGGTCCTTTCCAGCGCTCCCAACTGCTATATGGACTTTGCCTATAACGACAGTAAGCTGGAGCGGGGTCACAACTGGGGCGGCCTGGTGGACGAGCGCCGCGCCTTCTCCCTGCAGCCGTACGACATGTACCGCTCGGTGCGCTGGGACGACCACCGCAAGCCCCTGGACCTGACGCATGCCGGGGAAGGGAAACCGGCCCTGCAGCCGCAAGGACGCCCCTTCATCCTGGGCGTGGAAGGCCATCTGTGGGCCGAAACCCTTCGCTGCTTCGACCATGTAACCTACTACTTCTTCCCCAAGTCGCTGGGCCTGTTCGAGCGGGGCTGGAACGCTTCGCCCGCCTGGGCCGGCACCGTGGCTCCGGACGACCCTGCCTTCATGGCCGACTTCGACCGCTTCTTCAGCATCGTCACGGAACGGGAATACCCCTATTACGATTCCATCGGCATAGCCTATCACCGCAACTAGGATGCTTCGCCTGCTCATTATCACGGACTTTACCGAGTCCTTCGCCAACAAGCTTCTAAAGGGAATCGTTACTTATTCCCGGCAGAAGGAGCAGTGGATTATCCGGCGGATGCCACCATCCTACAAGACCAAGATCGGCATTCCCGGCGTTATTCGTGTAGCCAAGGAGTGGAACGTAGACGCCGTGCTGGGGCAGTTTGAGGAGACTGACGACATGAGCCTGTTTGCCAAAAACGGCATAGTGGTAGTGGCGCAGGACTTCAAAAAACGCTTTGCCGGCATCCCCAACATTACGGCCGATTATCTGGGTACGGGACAGATGGCCGCCCGCTTTTTCCTGGACCGCGGTTTCCGGAACTTCGGTTTCTTCGGCTTCCGGAACGTCTGCTGGTCGGACGAACGCTGCGAGGGTTTCCGCCGGGAAGTGGAGGCCGCCGGCTTTGGGGAATCGTTCTACGAATACAACCTGCAGGAGCTGGACCGCCTGTGGTTCTACGAACGGGACCAGCTGGCCCAGTGGCTGCAGATGATTCCCAAGCCCATCGGCATTATGGCCAGCGACGACAACCAGAGCTACAACCTCATTGAGGCCTGCCATTCGGCGGGCGTGAAGATTCCGGCCGAGGTGTCGGTAATCGGCGTAGATAACGATGAATTGCTTTGCAGCCTGGGAAATCCCACCCTGTCCAGCATCATGGTGAATATCGAGGAGGGCGGCTACCGGACGGCTGAGCTCATAGAGCAGATGGTAACCAACCCGGATACGCCGGTGCAGGACATTGTGCTCCGGCCCATCAAAATTGTGGGCCGCATTTCCACGGCCGCATACGCCACAGACGACATCCAAATTCAGAAGGCGGTGCAGTTCATCCACCAGAACTACCAGAAAAAGATTGGCGTAAAAGATGTGATGAGCGAGGTGGCCCTGTCCCGACGCCTGCTGGAACGGCGCTTCAAACAAGTGACGGGGATTACCCTTTACCAGTATATGTCCGACCTGAAGATCAAGCGCTTTGCCGAACTGCTGCTGGAAAACCCCGACGAACAGATAACCGGCATTGCCCTTTCGCTGGGCGAGAGCGACACCAAAAGCATTTCCCGGCGCTTTAAACAAATCTACGGCTGTTCGCCGCACGACTGGAGAATCAAACAACAAAACCCCGTATAAGATGAAACGATTTCTTGTTGCCGCCCTGCTGGTTCTGGCGGCCGCTTTCCGTTCCGGAGCACAGATGCCGGACATCTATGAGCAACTTCAGGCCCATCCGGAATACCTGGACGGGACCGATTACCTGTGCCCTACCGGCCCGGTTGCCCTCACCAAGGCCCCCAAGGGATACAAACCCTTCTACATTAGCCACTACGGCCGGCACGGCGCCCGCTACGCCTGGCAGAGTGACCTGTACAGCAAATTGAATGATGTATTTACCGCAGCGGCCGATGCCGATAACCTTACCCCGCTGGGCGTTTCTTACAAGCAGCGCTTCGACCAGCTGTTCCCCTCTGTACGCTACCGCACGGGCGATCTTTCCCGCAAGGGCTGGCAGCAGCAGCACGAACTGGCCTCCCGGATGTACGACAACTTCCCCGGTGTCTTCAAGGACAACGCCCGGGTGATGGCCCGCACCTCCACTTCTACCCGCTGCGTGATGACTATGTCGTCCTTCTGCCTGGGCCTGAAGGAACGGAATCCCAAGCTGGATATCTTCGAGAACTTCGGCACCGCCTTCCTGCCGGCCATTCTGCCGCTGGACAAGAGCAACCCCTTCCGGGAGGATTCTTTCCAAATGACGCCCATTTCCTTTAAGGAAACCTGGCCGGAGTATATTGAGCGTACGGTGGACTACCGCGCCATCCTGGCCCGTTTGTTCAAGGATGTGGATAAAGCTTTGCCGCGCGAGGAACAGTGGGACTTCACTTCCTATCTGTATTTCTACGCCGCCGGTATGGCCAGCCTGGACACGGACCTTACTTTCACCGACATCTTTACCCCCGAGGAACGCATTCAGCTTTGGAAAATTGACGACTTCCAGTTCTACTGGTATGCCTGGCCCACCCACCTGGGTTATCGGCCCATTGTGGACGACATCATTGCCTGCGCCGACGAGCGGATTGCCTCCGGCGAAAAGGGCGCCGATCTGCGCTTCGGCCACGACTACACCTTCCTGCCGCTGCTGATGACCCTGGACGTGGAAGGCTTCGGCCACGACGTGCAGAACCCCGATGAGATTCCCGTGTGGTGCCAGCTGCAGCGCGTACCCATGGGCGCCAACCTCCACTTCGTGTTCTACACCAGCAAAAAGTCCCCCAAGGTGCTGTTCAAGGTGCTCCTGAACGGCCAGGAGGCCCACCTTCCCTCCGTACCCACCGACAACTGGCCGTACTACGACTGGGACGCCTTCAAGCAAGTTTTCCAGAGGAAATAAAGTTGGGAAATAATCAGCGTAATCGACCTCTAGCATTCGCCAGGGGCCGATTCTCATAATTGTTACATATTTGAGAACAGGATTCCGGACCATGAGAAACATGGTCCGGTTGCTTTTGGGTACATTTATCTGCAGTATTTAATGACTAATAACCATAAAGCATATGAAAAGAAAAACTCTGTTCAGATGGTTGAGCATGCCCCTGGCGGTTCTGCTTTTGTGCGCGTGCCCGCAAAAGGATCCGGGAACCAATCCGGGGGGCGACCCGGGAGGTGACCCCGGGAAAACAAACGAACCGTATTTCAACATACGGCTGATCAATACGGACACCGGGTCGGCCATGAGTCCCATTCCCTCGGAGCTGGTATTTCCCAACGACCCCAGAGGTAACAGAAATAAAGGTGGCTTTCCGCTCATCGTTGACACCAACCTTAAAGACGAGGAATGGTCTGTTACCACCTCAGATTACGGAATGTGTTCAATCAGCTGGGCCGATTACAATGGTGAAACGGTGCGCTATATTGAGTGCTCACAGTATGTATACGAGTACTCACCGGAAAAGAATCCGGCACCGCGGGAGTGCGACATCACCATTTCGGCCGGTTCCCTTTTCAACAAGACCATCCACATTGTACAGCAGGGAATCGTATCCTTTATTATCCCAGACAAGAAGGAAGGAGAGGCCGAGGTGGTTTCCCCGTCCGGTGAGACCTTGGAGCATTTTGTGCTCTCCACCGCCTATAAATGGAGTGCCGAATCGGATGCCGACTGGCTGAAGATTTCCACTCCGGATGCCAACACCCTGCGGATTACAGCCTCTCCCCGCTCCGACAGCGATGCCAACAAGCGTACGGCCGTGGTCACCCTCCACGACCTGTGCACCCTGTCCTCCTGGCAGACGGCTTACACCATTACCATTACAGATGCCGATGCCGCCCTGGGCGGAGAGGACTACAATTATGGAGGCCATATAGACTGGAACTGATATGAAACGCACATTATACCTTCTTTTATTCGTGGTCCTGGCCCCTCTGGCAGGGTGTGTCCGTGAAGGCATGGATAACCTCTCTCCAGAAAGCCATTCCATCCTGGCTGTAATTGACAGGGATGAGCCCGAAACCCGTACCGTCACAATTGACAATCCCGGAGTCCGCATCAGCACCTACTGGCAGGCGGGAGACCGGATCGGCCTTATCGGAAAGGGCGGCTCTCCAGCCGAATTCTCCGTCTCCGAGGCCGATATTTCCGCCGATGGCAAATCGGCCAATTTCCGTTCCACAACCAGCGTTCCCAGCGGCAGCCTGCTGGCCTTCTATCCCTGGCAGGAGGGCGCCACGGCAAGCGGGAACAAATTGAATATCAATTTCCCCGCATCTCAGAAATATATCACGCTTAACGGCATTGTCCAGCCGGACCCGGGTAGCAGCGTTATGGTGGCCAACGGATCGGCAAGCATCGGCCTTCCTTTCCGGAACGTCATGGCCATGCTCAAGATTGGTCAGGCGTTTGACGAGGAAGTCACCATCAGCAAACTGGAGTTCCGCGACCTTTCCGGCAAGGCCGTCTGCGGCCCGATGACGGTGAGCTTGGACGATTATTCGGCCGAAATCGATGGGGACGGCAAGGTTCTCACGCTGGACTGCGGCGATGGGGTGCTGTTGAGAAAGAACGAAATGGGAAAGTTCTTCCTCATTGTCCCCGCCCGTGAGTATCCGAAGGGCTTTGAAGTCACTTTTATCACCGCCTCGGGCGAAAAATTCACCCGTCAGGCGGGGGTCAACATGGGCAAGACCCTGGAAAGGGGTGTTGTTTACCCGGTTGGCGACGTTCCCACCCGGGACTATGTTGCGCCGGATGCGAAGACGGAGTTTATGCCGGGCGTCACCCTGCTCGCCGGCGAGAATCTGGACAAAGTTAAGGTAATCTCCAAAGAGATGATAGAGATGGGCGGCGGCCTGGATCCCATGCCCATCTACGAAATGATGGTCCGGAACGAACTGCATCCGGCAGCAGGAGAGTATTTTGTACTGGAAGCCAACGAAGACCTGCCCAGCGGCAGCGTCTATGTTATCCAGCAGGTGGAACCTTATGGAGCCAACTATAGCCGTGTGCGCATTGTTCCGGCCGATAATCCCGCCTGCGCATACAAGAATCTGGACATCGGCGGTGACATGTGGGACGAAGAGGGCAACCTTATTGAAGACGCCGGCCTGGATATAGACCTTTCCAACTACTTGAGCGAAATAGTTGACTCTGAGGGCAATCCCATCCCCTTCTCCGTTTCGCAATCCGGCCAGATTCTGTTAACCGAAGAAGCGGCCGATCGGTTGTTGGGTACAAAAGGACTGACCCGTGGCGACAAGTCTTTTACAACGCCATCCTTTAATTATCAACTGGCGGGAGATGATGATCAAAGCATAACCTTCGCGGCGAGCATAACCCTTAATATGAAAGCGGCCGTCCGTATTACAGACGGAGAACTGGTATTCCTCCATTTTACAGCTCATCCGGAGATAAACCTTTCTGTCGAATTTGCCCTTTCGCGCGAATGGGAGAAATCGGTAGAGATTGATTTGGCAACGTTCCGCTTTGTACCCGGCGTGCCTATCGCTCCCGGACTGGTTATGGAACCGCGTTTGAACGTAAGAATCGGTATGGGTGTATTCGCCAATCTGAATATCAAGGCTGGCTTAAGTTACACTTACGACTGCGGACAGTATGGTTTTTCTTATCTGCAAGGACAAGGTTTCTTCTTCCGGCATCAGGATTTTGAGCCGAAACCTGCCGGCTTCAACCCTCAGTTCTCCATGAACGCCGAAGCGCATCTGGGTGTATATTCCACGCTGAACTTTTTTCCTTCCCTGCACATCTGGGGACTGATAGGGGCAGGTATTGATACCGAAATCAGGATGACATTTTCCCTGGATGCGTCCTATAGCAGTGAGGCAAAACCTACTAATTTAACTGATAACCTTGATTACTATGGTAGTAATTCTTCGCTCAAACTACAGATTACACCCAAAGTAACCTGTACGCCGCGAACTGTTTCCATCGGCGGCTGGCTCACCAAAAAATGGGATAAACTCTCCTTTTCCAAGGAATGGGACCCTATTTGGGAGCAGCACTTGATTCCTTCCGGAGCCGGAGGGTTGAAACTGAATTATGAAACAAAGATTGGTGATTATATTTGGACTACGGTTATTGATGATACAAATTTCTACGGTGTAGGGTACCGGTACAACTTTTACGGAGGGCCCAATACTTCCATCATGACAGCTGTAAATGGTTTTGACTGGGGTGTCGACTTCGACACGGAACACCTGCTTTCGGACTGGGATGCATATGTTTATATTTATGAGGGTTCCGGCATCATCAATTATGTGAATCCGGACAATTATCTCTCGGAATCCTGGCTCATGTATGATGTCTCGGATATGAAAGGCCGCCCCATTGAGGCCTATCCTCCTGGCCGCTCCCTGCGGGTGCTGAATAATCCCTGCGTGGTTTCAAAACTGAAGTTGTGCACATTAAAGGCTGGAGAGCAGAACGGAATCCAACGAGGGTCGGTTTCCTATCCCTTTAAACCCTATGTTCCATATGGGTATGCCTTTGCTCTGGTAAGAGGGGATTATGAAATTGTCTATCAAAATAATGCATATACCGTTTCTCCGTATGAGCTTTCTGGTATGGCCCGCTATTATTATGATGGAAACAATAATTTCATAAAGGAGGATATGCCCAATTTTGCCGACATGGACAATTACGGATACCACGCATTCTGCTTATGGTGGCCCAAAGCACCCGCTGGAGAAAACTGGTTAGTTAATTATCACGTAACCAACGGTGATTTGGTTTACGACGACTGATAAGAAGAAAAAAACACTATCTTTATGCAGATGAAACACCAGTGGGTCATATTCATTGCCATTATCTTCGCCGCCTGCGCACAGGGTGGCGGGGAGATTCCCGGTCAAGCCGGGAATGACGCAAGGAGGGCCGGGAATGACGGGAAGTGCATCCAAATGGCCGTGGAGCGGCTGCCGGACCTGAATGTTCCCCGGAATGCGCACACAGCGGCGTTTGTGAACGGGGAACTTACGGTGATTGGCGGGCATACTACCGGATTCATCCCCACCAACACGGCCGAATACTATAGCAACGGTGCCTGGCACCTGATTGACAGTTATTTCCCGCACGACTACGGCTTTGGCGTAGTGCTCTCGCCGGAGGAAATCCTGGTGGGCGGTGGCTGCGCCGAAGCCTTCGGCGAAGGCCAGACCCAGGGCGTAGAACTGTATAGCGCCCTCACCCACAGTTTTACCCCGCTTCCCATCATGGATCAGCGGCGTACCCGTCCCACAGCGGCACGCCTGACCGACGGAACCGTGCTCATCAGCGGAAACTGGTATTATGCCGACTATACCTCCACCTATTCCGTTTCGGAAGGCCCTGAGACCGTGCGGAGATCGGCCCTACAGCGGGTTTCTCCTTATATTTTCCAGACTTCCCCGGACAACGCCATTATCTTCAGCAGTGCCGGAACTGAGGACGAAAAGCTGGAGCCCATAGCAGAGCGCCTGCAGGGAGAATCCTTCGAGATTCCGCTGCTGCAGGAATGGGAGGATTGGACCCCGTTGGACGGGGGACAGATGAGCCAGTTCTTCATTGGCGACGAAGCCGTTGGCGGCTACGCATGGCTCTTCCCCGCCATCCGCAAGGCCGATGGACAGCCGGGGCTCATCAAGGTGATTGGGGAGGATTTCTCCATGCTGGAAACGGAACGTCCCCTCTCACTGGAAGGACCTGAGGGAGAGGAACTTACAAACCATCTTGTCCTTTTGGCCGATAGGGAGAACTCCTGCGCCTGGATAGTCCAGAGCATCCTGGGGATGAACCGAATCTACGTTACCAAGGTGGAATACGGGAAGGCTCTCCGCGGCGGAAAAGCCCCAGTTACGCTGTACCGGGCCGATTTGCCGGAAGACCTCCCGGGGCCCTACACCATGAACCCGGTGCTGCTGCCGGGCAGCCGCATCGCCTTTATGGGCGGGCGGCCGGGACTGGACGAGTACTATCCCATTGCATCGGCCTTCATCCTTCACACGGAGCCCCTGCCGGAAAAGAGCCGCCGGCCCTGGCTGCTTGGCCTGTTGTGCGGAATCCTGTTCGCCTCCGCCCTTGTGCCCATTGCCCTGCACTTAAGCCGCAAATCGGCCCACAAAGAACCGGAATCGGCCCGTGAGACGGTATTTACGGACATGATGACGCGCATCCAGACCCTCATGGAGGAGAAGGAACTGTTCAAGCGTCCAGACCTGAAGGTGGAGGACCTGGCGGCCGAACTGGGCACCAACGTAGCCTATGTCCGCGGCTGTATCAGCGGCACTTACGGCGGCTCCTTCACCCGCTTTGTGAACGAATACCGCATCCGCTACGTCCAGCGCCTCTTGAAGGAGAATCCCAACGCAAAGATTACCGCCCTGGCCGAAGATGCCGGCTTCTCCAGCAACGCCACTTTCTATCGAAATTTCACCGCCATCACCGGCCTATCCCCCGCCGCCTGGCTCAAGCAGCAACAGTCCGATAAAACGCAGCAGGTCTAATTGTAGAACGATGCAGATTAATGGGCAAAGTGCCGCAAGTCTGCATTTTTCTTCCGACCTGCAGCAGTAGAAAGCGTCAATGGCCGATAAGTGCTCCAGGTCGGCCGTTTTTTGCAGACCTGCTGCGCTTTAGACAATCACCTGCAACAGTTGAGAGATAGTGACGACCTTTCTTGTGTCGCCAGGCTGGTGAAGGGGGCGGGGAACGACGTTCGTCGCCCCCTTCACCAGGCTGGTCCCTGCATCAAGAAAGCCATTGACGTTATAAATAACGGTCCCCCGAAATGGAGGACCGTTTATTTATGCTGGAAACGAAGGATTACTCTTCGTTCTTCTTGGCTGCCTTCATGGTGGCGTCGTACATGATGGGCGTACCGATCATGATGGAAGCGTAGGTACCGATAATCACACCCAGGCACAGGGCCACGGCCAGACCGCGGATGCTTTCACCGCCGAAGATGGCGATAGCGAGCATAGGCAGCAAGGTGGACACGGAAGTGTTGAGGGTACGGGTGAGGGTGGCGTTGAGAGCCGTGTTCACCGTGGTACGGAACTCTTCCTTCGGGTGCAGACCGCGCTGCTCACGGATACGGTCGAAGATAACCACGTTATCGTTGATGGCGTAACCGAT
>CAMJKI010000042.1 GCA_946406355.1 uncultured Bacteroidales bacterium
TTTCGGGCGTAGCCCCAATGGCCACCGTTCCTACTATCGGCAGGGCAACACCTATCGAATAATGGGCGTGGCCATTACCGCAGGAAGGCATCACAAGGCCCTTTCCGGTGTAATCTATCACTTCGGTCTTGCCGGCTTCAATAAAGGCTTCGGCGCCCTTCTTGTCACCTACATAAACATACTTGCCGTCCTTCACGGCAAAGGCTTCTACAATCTTATTATTATCGGAAGTAAAAATCTTCCCATAGACCACCAGGTCAGCAGTAATCTTTTTATCCATATCATTAATTCCTATCATTCAGAAGCCTGCGTCAGCAGACCCGCTTGGAAGATCCGTTCCCAAGGCGACGTGCCCAGGACATCATCAGGTCTTCGCGCCTTCCGAAGATATCCTTCTGCATGCCGATAGTGTCGTCAAAGACCAGGGTCTGGCGGTCTTCTCCAGAGAACTTCTTCCACTCGTATTTGTCGGTGGAAGGGTTGCCCGTGCGGGCGAAGTTGGTCCACATTTCCTTGACGACGTGGCGGAACTCGCAATCTTCGGTGGAAACGATCTCTCCGCTTCCCATCGGGTCCGCTGAGGGATTGTCGAACAGGTATGGGAGCTCGGCCGCGTGCATCACGCCAATATAAGGGGTTGTCACCGGCTTTCTGACAAAGTACATGTATGTGTTGCCGCCGGCGGCAGCGTGCCGGATGGCCATATCGGTGTTACCGGCGCGGAAGTTGATGTCATTGCAGTATTGCTCCAGCTTCTTCAGTTCGCTTTCACCAGCCATCGTAGCCATAAACTCATCGTACATGGCCTTCTCCTGGTCGTTCAGTAGCGCACGGTCCCGCTTCGCAATCCACCTAAGCGTATCCGCAAAGCCTTCTTCGCCTCCCTCGGACGGAACGAAGTACCGGATTTCGTCCTGGTTGGACCCGATCATCAAATTGATCTTTGCCCTCTTCTCGTCTCCCCACATCCTGTACAGGTCCGCCCTGTCCTCGGGCAGCGTGACGCCGTCCAGGAGCGGGAAGTTGGCAAATCCAAGAAGGCAATTCTTGTCAATCATGCCTGCTTTCAGGGTGGCTTCGAGGAGCTGCCCGGTGGTGAGGGTCATCAGCTCGTCCATGGTCTGGCAGCCCGTTGCGGTGAGGAAGTTCTGCGTGACGTGGATGCCGTGCTCCATGGTGTCGGTGTAGGCGATATTGGCGCTCTGCGCGATGATTCTGCGGAAGAGCCCCTCGCTTCCTTCGATGAGCGGGAGGAACGTTACGCTGGCCGAGCCGGCGGACTCGCCGAAAATGGTCACGTTGCCGGGATCACCGCCGAAGCCGGCGATGTTTTTCTGAACCCACCGGAGGGCCTCCAGCTGGTCCAGCAGGCCCAGGTTGCCGGCCTCCTTGAAGTTCTCTCCGCCGGGAACCCGCTCGAAGTTCATGAATCCCAGGAAGCCCAGCCGGTAGTCGATGGACACGAACAGGATGTCGGGGCACTGTTTGGCGATGTTTGTAAGGTCGTAGAGGGGCGAAGCCTGGGATTCGGAGCAGAACCCGCCACCGTGAATCCACACCATGACCGGCTTTTTGCCGCAGGTGCAGCTGGTATTGAAATAGATGTTCAGCACCAGGCAGTCCTCACCGAACTCCGCAGTTCCCATGGAGTCGTTTATAGGGCCGATGGGAACGTGGCCGGGCTTGGTGGCATCGTACACGCCGTCATCGTCGGCGGCAGGAAGTGCCTTTTTCCAACGAAGGTTTCCCAGCGGCTGAGTGGCGTAGGGGATACCCTTCCAGATAATCAGTTCGTCCGTCTCCTTGCCAACAAAGGTGCCGTTGTTGCACTTTACGGCCAATTTGATTTCGCTATTCATAATCATTTGATTTTCTTGCCGCCGAAATACACTTCGGCCGGGATGTTGTGGCTGAAGCCCTCGGGGTCGGCCTTCAGGAGGTTGCCCTCGAACACCAGGAAGTCGGCGTCTTTACCGGGCTCGATGGAACCCTTGGTGGCCTCAATGCCCAGCTGCTTGGCGCCGTTGATGGTGTAGCCGATGAGCATCTCTTCTATGTTCATCCGCTCCTCTGCCGGCGGATTCATGATAGGGCTTATGCAGTAAGCAGGGACATTGGTCTTCTCCGAAATGGTGCGGGTCATACCGATCTCCATACCCAGGTAGGGACTCCAGGTGAGGAAATCGCCGCCGGCCACGTTGTCGCTGGACCAGGCCACCAGGGCGCCCGTGTTCCAAACCGTCTTGCAGCGGTACATGTTCCTGGAACGCGTCTCCCCAAGCATCTGTTCCAGTGCGCCCGGGCCGCCGCCGTTGTGCCACCAAGGGGTGTAGTTGGCGAAAACGCCCAACTTGGCGAAACGCCCCAGGTCGGCATCGTCCTGCACCTCCAGATGGGCGCAAGTCACCTTCATATGGTACTTGTCTCCCAACTCCTTCCTGGCCAGCTCCACGCCGTCCAGAACAACGCGGGACGCCGCCTCACCCACGGTGTGAACGTGGAGATCCAGGCCAGCCTCGTTGAGGGCCTTGAGGATTTCGGCCACCTGGGCGGGCTTAAAGGCTGTGGTACCAGTTACGCCGGTGTCCACGTAGGGCGTGACCTGCGCTGCGGTTTCAATCTTCAGCGTGCCGTCCATGAAAATCTTGAGGGTGTGCACCTTCAGGTGTTCCGAGTCATATTTTTTATTGAAGCGCTTCACTTCCTCGATGGCCTCCTGCATCTTGCTGGGGCGGGTGAGCACGTAGCTGCCGTCGATGTAGATAGGCAGTTTGCCTTCCTTGTCCATCTTGCACAGAATGTCATACATCCGCTCGTGGACAGGGTTGTGCTCCGGGAAACCGGCGTCAAAGACTGCACTGACGCCCACCTTTTTGGAATACTCGATCCAACGCTCGAGAGACACCCGAATCTGCTCTTCCGTCAGGTCATTTACCCCGTCAAAGAGAATGGGCCAGCTGGCGGTTTCGAACGAATTGCCGGTCACGTGGCCGTCTTTGCGCACATAATAGGCCAGTCCCGGGACGGGGTCCGGCGTGTCGTCGGCGATGCCCATCCTTTCCAGAACCTTGGAGTTCACCCAGTTGCTGTGACACTCCCCTTCCAGGAGGATGAGCTCCTTGTCCGGGCACACGGCGTCCAGGTCTTCCTTGGTAATCTCCTCACCCTTGAGGTAGTGGCGCTCCAGCAGGAAACGGTAAGATTTCTGGCTGGGATGCTCCTTGACATAGGCAGACATAAAGTCCATAGCGCCCTTCTTTCCGTCGGGTTCGAAACGGACACCCAGGTCGGCGTAGTCAAATGCCACAGGAATGGTCACGTGCACGTGGCTGTCGATGATGCCGGGCATGATGAACTTGCCGCCCAGGTCGTTGACAGGGCCCTCAAAACCTGCGAGGCCGGCCTCGTCGCCTACATAAACGAATTTACCATCCTTTACAACCAGAGCCGATGCCTTGGGGTTCTTGGAATCCGAAGTGTAGATCTTCGCGTTTTTGATAATCTTGTCAGCTTTCATGGTTTTAGTGTACTAAGTGGTTATTATAACTATTCTTTTGTTTCCTTTACAAAACAGGCCACCAGGCCATAGGTGATGGTGGGACGGATCCAGATTTCCACCAGCATGTAACTGGTGAATTCATCGGCGGGTTCCAGCATAATATCAATGTTATACAGCACGGCAATGAGCATATCCACGATGAAGATGGCCCACAGGTTGCCCTTGGTATAGCTCTTCCAGTCCTTGCGGGCATAGAAGAAGGTAAGCATGATGAGCAGCGCCACGGAAAGGACCAGGCAGACCTTCTCGATGGGCTGAATGGCCAGATGGGGCGGGAAAAGGATGTCCCTGAGCAGAACCGCGACGCCCACGCAGAAAGTGCACCAGTAGTTGAACTGCTGCGTGGTAATGCGGCAGCCCAGGAAATACATCCACATCATTACCACACAGGCAATGTAGAACAGGTTGAGGACCAGTTCCGGCCAGGTGTTCTGCAGGCCGAAATGCCACACGCCGTATAGCATGATTCCCACAGAGAGTACTGCGGCCACGGCGGTAACCGCGATATTGAAGATGTCTGATTTGTTTTTGAATCTGATACTCATGGCTATTAGTGTTATTTATTGTCGTCAATCATATGCACGTCGCGCTGCGGGAACGGGATGGTGATGCCGTTCTCGGCCAGGATATTATAGATGAGTTCACGGCATCTGTACCTGAATTCAATCTGCTCCGGCACCAGCACTAACTGCTTCACCGCCACGTTCACGGAGCTGTCGCCAAAGTCGTCGAAGCGGATATTGATGCCATACGTGGGTTCAATGATATCCCGGCCGTAGGCATCTTTTGTCTTGAGCGCCTCCAAGCCTTTCTCCAGGGCTTCCCGCAGCCTGTTGAAGTCTGTGCCATAGGCAACACCAACCCCTATAATGGTCATTTCGTAAGCATTATTACGGGTGAGGTTGGTGAAGTTCTTACCGAACAGGGAAGAGTTCAGGAAGGCCACCTGGGTACCGTTGATGGTTTCCACCATGGTGGTCTGGTAGTTGATGTCTACCACCTTGCCCCGGACGCCGTCACAGTCTATCCAGTCCCCTACCCGCAGTCGGCCACCCATAAGCTGGATGCCGTAGATGAAGTTGTTCAGGATATCCTTAAGAGCCAGACCTATACCGGCCGACAGACCGCCGGCGATCAGGCCCAGCGAGTCGGTGGGGATATGGAGCGTAATAATGAACAGGTCTATATACACAAACCAGACAAACACGCTGATGAGGCTGTTGCCCAGGGCCAGGTTGATCTCGTTGCCCCGCACCGTCTTCCGGTTGTTCTTCTTCATAAAACGACGGTACTTGTAGGTCTGCCACAGGGCGTGAATCGCCTTGTTCAGGTAACGGAACACGAAGAACAGCCCCGTCAGGAACAGGATGTCGTAAACGGATACCCGGAATTCGCCCTGCCAGAAGAAAGGCTCTTCAAAGATGGTGCGATACAGGTCGTTGAATTCGAAGATGTGCAGCGCCCAGAAAACGCAGGCGGGAATGGAAATGAGCATGAGCAGCGGCAGCACCACATCCCGGATAAGATCGTAGAACCAGGTAGCGCCAAACAGGAGCTGATTCTTGGCCGGCCCGGTAACATAGGTAATCTTGGCCTTTTGGGCCGAAATCCGTTTGTCCAGACGCTTCTTCTTATAAAGGACCGTAAGATTCCACACAGAGGCGATGGCCAGGATGAGCGCCAGCTGGAAATACCACCACACCAGAATGATAAGTGCCAGGAAAACGTAACCGAAACAGCTGATAACCAGCGCAACGGCCGTAACAAGGAAAGAAACCCATCCAATTACCACATCGGTCTGGTCGGTCTTTCTGCTATGCCCTATATTGGCCGCCAGCTGCCAAATTGCCATCACCAGGAGCAGCGGCGGGAAGAAGAAATTCAAAAAAGCGTTGGGCACAAACATCACCCGGCAACTGATTACCACCAGGGCCGTGAAAATGGTGGGCAGGTAAATCCGGACGCTGTATCTGAGCTTTGCGGGATCCAAGCGGATGATCAGGGCCGTGTTAATGGCCATGAGCAGCCAGATGAAGGTATGCGTGATGCTGATGCTCTTGCGCACTATATCGTCATCGGAAGCCTCATAGCTTAGTGCAAGGAACAGGATGCAGCCCAGCAGTAGTGCCAGGAAACGCCGCTGTTCCTTGGCCACCAGCTTGTCCACAGACTTCACAAAATGATAGAGAGGCATCAGGAGAAGGTACGACAGTCCCCAGATGACAAAGAACGCCACAAGATAAATGAGCAGCCAGTATAATCTTGCCGAGTTGGTCAGCTGATTGTCATTGGTTATTTCCTCGGTATTGTACTCAAATTTATCATCGGAAAACAGTTTCTGTATGAAAGAAAGGCTGTATTTTTCACCCATAGTCCGCCATGCCTCTTTCCAGTACTCGCCGGGATGGCTCAGGATGGTTTTCCAGGAGGTTTGTCCTTCCCTGAACACCTTGTTTTCCAGGATAACATAATACTCTCGGGCATAGTCATACGATTCCTCCATGCGCAAGCGTGCTTCCCGGTAATGGGTGCTGTCGGCCATCACCATTTCACGCGTTTCGGCATACATCTTTAACAGTTCCGAGGCATACAGGAGGCAGGAGTCGCGGTCTATCTGACCGGCTTCGCTCAGGATGAATGCCGGAACGCGTTCCTCCTCGGCAAGGGTATCCTGCGCAGCATTGAAAGCCACAATGGCGTCCACCTGCTCATGCAGTTCCCGCTGCAGGGCGCTGTCGTTTTGCAGTTCCTGCAGCTCCTGAGTCTCCTGCATTTCCTGCGTCAGGAGGCTCTCATTCTGCATCAGGTGAACGTCCAGCGAATCGTTGTGGTAGGCCAGGCTGTCCGGCACAACTGCAACATCCCTTAACTCCGGAGGAAGCCGGCGAAGGGACTCGATGAGACGCGCATAGCGGTTAATCTCCACATCCAGAGTGGACACAATACGGTCGTAAGGAGTGCGGTTTTTGTTGAAGTCGTTGTACTCCTGGGTAACCTTTTCAAGGGCATAACTGATGTCGAAGGTATAGTCCTGTTTCTGGGAATACAGCATCAGGGACAGGTCGTTGCACTTTTTTACAATGTCCACCATTTTCCGATGCTGCACCTCATACTTGCCTTCCATCTGTTCACGCGATTTGCCTATCTGCAAAAAGTCGTGATACAGTTCCCTGCGCAGATTGGAAAGCGTTGCATCCAGACCCAGTCCGGTAAAGACGGCCATGGCCGGCACCGCCACCAAAAGCAGCGCTGCCAAGATGCTGAGGAGTTTGCGTTTATTCATATCGAAGGGTTTTATTACCAAAATTTATATTTTCTTGTTGCTCCACTTTTTCCGGTGGATATACACTACGCACTGAATCCAGATACAGAGTGAATAGATGCCATCGGCCGTCCAGCACAGGGCTATGCTGGATTGAAGGATGCCGATGATGACGGTGCAATACACGGCATAGATGCCAAGGGCCACCGCGTCGAAGCGGAGGCACACACGCGTATCACCCGTTCCCGCAACGGACTGCAGGTACACATTCCATGGCAGGGTAACAACCGTACAGGCGCACATCACCCACAGCGTAGGAACGGAAGCGCTCACCAGGCTGGGAATGTCGGTAAACAGGCCGATGATAAAGTGCGGGCATAGGGCAAAAAACGCCAGCAGCGGCAACATGGTGACGGCACAGAGCAGAATCACCCGCCGGATAATCGGGACCACGCCCTCTGGATGGCCTTCACCGATGATATTGCTCACCAGCGTAGCCGCTGTAGAGGCAAAGGCCGCCGAGAAAACGAACGGGACCTCCGAGATACTCCGTACGATATTGGCAACGGCCAGCTGCTCCTCGCCCAAATGCTCTATAAATAGGAAGAACAGCAGCCATACGGAGACATTCAGCACATACTCCACCATCACCCAGGAGGCGGTAGAGAACAACTGCCTGAGTTCCTGCCACAGGGGTTTGACCATTTTCTGCAGGCCGTATTTCTTATCGGCCGTCAAGATGGCCCATACCACAAAGAAGAGGAAAGAAATGCCTTCCGAGATGGTGGACGCCAGAGCGGCACCCTTGATGCCCATTTCCGGCGCGCCCAGGTGGCCGAAGATGAGCACCCAGTCCAGGAGAATGTTGCTCCCCACCAGCACAAGAGAATTCCAGGTGAGACTCTCCGTTTCCTTAATTCCAACGTAGAAAGCACGGAACAGCGCCGTCATAAAGGCAAAGGGCAGTCCCGGGATTCTCCAGTTCACATACACCACGGAAGCCTCAAATACGTTCTCCGACTTCAGGAGTCCCTTCAGAAGCGGCGGGGACAGTAAATAGGAAAGGGCCATGGTCACAAGGGCCAGGGCCAACAGGAACCAGACGCCCTGCCAGAAAACGCGGCCGATGGCACCGAAGCCTGTTCCGTTCTCGTACGCCTCCCCATTACGCCGGCCAATGATAATCTGGACTCCGATGGAGAAGCCGAATCCCAGCATATATAGGATGGTGAAATAAACGCCCGCGATGGCCGAGGCGCCCAGTTCAACCTCTCCCACGCGGCCCAGGAAGGCCGTGTCGGTCATGCCCAGCAGTTCTTCCATCACCAGGGCCACCAGGATGGGGAAAGTGATCCTCCAGATGGTTTTGAAAGAGTAACGCTGCGGAAGCTTGTATGTGGAATTCGCGGCTTTCGTAGTAATAGTGTCTAATTATGGTTATTCAAACGAATAGTCATAGTTAGTCATTTTTCCACGAAAGCACAATAAGGAAAAGGCTCCGGAATGCATGTTTTGCAAATTCTGAAACCTTTTTGCAAATTCTGAGAGTGAGAACTACTTTTCGGCGTTGCGCATCCACTGCGTAACGGTAGTCCCCATGTTCTGTTTGAACGTTGTACTGAAGGTGCTGTAACTGTGGAAACCGCTCTCGAAAGCCAGCTGCTGGGCGGTGAAAATCCGCTGCTGGGCCATCGCCTCATGATACAGACGGACGAAATGGCGGACGCGCAGTCCGTTGATGTAGGCGTTATACGTGAGCCCCTGCTGGGCGAAGTGCTGGCTAAGGTAGTAACGGTTTGTTCCTATGATCTGGGCAAGCTGCGACAAGGTAAGATCGTTCTGCAAATAAAGCTGCCCTTCCTCGCAACGCTTTTTCAAAAGGGGACCGATGTTGGCGGGAATGGCCGGCGCAGGCGCCTTCTGCACATCCTCCTCCGGTTCCGGCTCCAACGAGCTGCTTTCGCTAAGCTGCTGCAGGGTTTCCACCCGCCACAGTAGCAGCGCCACAAGGATAATGCAGTCTATTTGAAGCAGATAAGCAAGGTATACGCGCGATTCCGAGGTAAAGCTGTACATGACGAAAAACAGCAGGAAAACAGCCAGTATCAGAAAGCTCAGCCAAACCTCCTTGTGCTCTAGGTCTGCATAGTTGTCCCGCAGCCATCGGCCATAACTCCTGACGGCAAAAAACATATACAACATGAACAGCGCATACAAAGAAATGACATAGATGGTCGCAAGAGTAAACAGCGAGTCATTTCCCCGGATAATGCACAGGCTCATCAATACAAAAGCAGGGATTAACAGCACCAGCACGGGCCAGACAATCCGATGCCGGTCCTGCAGCATAGACATCAGGACCCCCGCTATGGTAGGAAACAGCATAAGCATATCCAACGCACATACAATAATGTAAACGGTATGCGTAGGATGATAGGCATAGAACAGCCAGAACAAGTGGCTTATCGCACTCACCACCAGGAAGGCCGCCGCCCATTGGCGCAGACGCACAGGCGACGTCACCTCCGGCGCAATGGCATTCCCCCGCCGCAGCAGCAAATAGAGCGCTGCCACAACGCTCAGCATAATAACGCCACCGTAAAGGAGGACAAAGACTATGTCTTTAAGAATCTCTTGTGCTTCCATTTCGTGATGCTAAGTTAGAAAAAATAACGCAATTTTTGCAAATTCTGAAACCTTTTTGCAAATTCTGAGAGTGTATATTAACCCGCCGCGAATACACAGAATCGCCATTCTGTGCGTTCTGTGCGTTCTGTGTGTACTGGCGGCCTTCATTTGGGCGAAAACGGGCGTTTCCCTTGCCGCGAATCCATCAAATCGGCCTTTCACCGCATTCTACGTGTCAACACGGCAACGTTTAACGTGCCAGTTTGTCCAGATGCAAAATGTAACTAACTGCATTACAGCTATTTAGCAGTTTCCCGGTGCAATTAAATTTGCACCGGGAAACCGTTAAGCCACTAAATATCAGTCACTTTCATTCCGCAGGGGTAAAAAGCGCTCTGCAGAGCGCCGGCCGGGCCGTGTCTTTGCGCAGCAAAGATGGAAAGGCGAAAAGGCCGCAGGGGGATAATAGGGGGGCAGCGCCCCCCCGAAAGGTGGAGGTGAGCGGACTCGAACCGCTGTCCAAACGCCGCACCAGGCAGCTTTCTACATGCTTATCCGTCCTTTGGTTTTTGTGCTGTCCCTGCCGGATGGCGGGCGAAGACAGCCTTAGCCTTTAAATCTTAGCCGGCTTTAAAGGCGTCTGCCGGAGCAGCCTCAAATGGATGATACCCCTTGACCGGCCCTTAAGAGGCGGAAGCGCCGAGGGATACTCGTCGGCCCCGCAGCCTTGGCGGGACGGATTAAGCTAATTTGCTTGGCAAATTAAGCAGCGAGTGCGTAGTTGTTGTTGGCAACTGATTTTGTGGAATCTGCGTTTTACGGGACAGGTTCCGAGGCCCGGCATGCTTACTGTCCGACATCAGCGCTGTCAAAACCAAAACACCCCCGTCGAATAGGACTGCAAAGTTAATAAAAAAAACACTATCTTTACAACATGATAGAACGCAAAATGAACGGGTGGCTGGCACTGAGCCCACTGCTGGTCTTTCTCTGTATATATGTTATTACCGCGCTGATAGCCAGGGACTTCTATAAGGTACCGGTGGCGGCGGCCTTTATTATAGCGTCGGCCTATGCCCTGCTCATTACCCGCGGGGTGGAAAAGACCGACGACAAGATTGCCATCTTCTCCCAGGGGGCAGGCAACAAAAACGTGCTGCTGATGATCTGGATCTTTGTGCTGGCAGGCGCCTTTGCGGCTACGGCCAAGGATATCGGCGCCATAGATGCCACGGTAAACGCTACCCTGCGCATCCTGCCCGGAAAGCTCATTTACGCCGGCCTGTTCCTGGCTGCCTGCTTCATTTCCATGGCTATAGGCACCTCCGTGGGTACTATTGTAGCCTTAGTACCCATTGCCACGGGTATTGCGGCCGAAACCGGCATCGGCATTCCTTTCATGACCGCCATCATCGTGGGCGGGGCCTTTTTCGGCGACAACCTGTCGTTTATTTCCGACACCACCGTGGCCGCCACCAAAAGCCAGGGCTGCTCCATGCGGGATAAGTTCCGGGCCAATCTGTGGATAGCCGCCCCGGCAGCCATTCTGGTTACCATCCTCTACGTTGTGCTGGGCCTCAAGGTAGAAGCCGTGCCCGCCGGAGCGCCGGTACAGTGGCTGGGACTGATCCCCTACCTGCTGGTTATCGGCCTGGCGCTTGCCGGCGTAAACGTTGTAACGGTACTCACCATCGGCATTGGGGTAAATGGCGTTATTGGATGGTGCACAGGCGCTTACGATTTTGTGGGATGGATGGCTTCCATCGGCGCCGGCATAGGCTCCATGGGCGAACTCATTATAGTGTCGCTGCTGGCGGGCGGCATGCTGGAAATAATCCGCTACAACGGAGGCATGGACTTTATCATAGACGGCCTCACCCGCCGCATTGGCGGAAAACGCGCCGCAGGGCTGTCCATTGCCGCCCTGGTTTCCCTGGTGAACCTTTGCACGGCCAACAACACCATTGCCATCATTACCACAGGCCCGCTGGCCAAGGATATTACCACCCGCTTTGGCCTGGACCCGCGCAAGACAGCCTCCATCCTGGATACCTTCTCCTGCTTTGTGCAGGGCATCATCCCTTACGGGGCGCAGATGCTCATGGCCAGCGGCCTGGCCGGGGTTTCCGCCGCCGCCATCATAGGAAACCTGTACTACCCTTTTGCCCTGGGTATCATTGCCGTACTGTCCATCCTTTTCCGTTTTCCGCGGAAGTACTCATAGCCACACCACCAGCCGACGGTCCAGACGGATACGCTTGGGGCCACCCCGTTCCCCGGCAATGACATAGGCCGGAAGGACTTCCGCCTCCAGCAGGCAGGAAAGGGCCTCCGAAGCCCTTGAGGCGGCAACATTCACCTCCCGGCTGGCCGCATTGAGCACCCGGTCCAGGCACCGTTCCACCTCCTCCCGGCTTTCCCAGCGGCAAATGCGCCGGTACAAGGCTTCCAATTCCCTTCTGTACTGGCCGATATCCTGAAAGCCGATGCCCTCCGGATGGCGCAGGAAAAGCAGGAAAACGGCTTTGGACATGGGCCGCATACGGATTTCCCGCCCCCGCCTTCCGCCCACAAAGATGCGATAGTCCCTAGTTATTACCAAAGAAGGCCCTACCGGACCGTCCCCCTCCAGGATACGGCCGGCCAGGAGGTCTTTTGCCTGATGGATAAGTGATATCAGCTGCGAAGCATCCATGGCATCCAGTCCTAATCCATAGGGCTGCGAAACATCTTCCAGCGCCTCTTCCCCCCACGCACCTTCCAACAACGCCAAAGCCAGCAATGCCTCCCTTCCAGCCCAATATGAACACATTCCTTCCATCTTGGTCCCAAAGATAGGAATAAGCCGGAAGGCCTCCAAGAGCACTACCCGTGGAAATAAAGAAATAGGATTTTTCAATTTAAAAATTCGGCGACCCCTCACAATCACTGCGGAGAGTCGCCTACTTAACCTAAACTTAAACTATGAAAAACTTCGCTTCAAAGTTAGGAAATATAAAAATGATTTCCAAACTTATACGTGACGAATTTTTGCATATTTTAAGAGAAGGAGCTTCTCTCCGTACTTTTCGAAGAGGATTCTGGCTTTGAGTTCAGGAATCTGACCCGATATTTCTAGGACTTTCCCAGCCCCAAATCGATTATGTTCTATCTGGTCCCCCACATGGAAGGAAGACATAGGGTCCGGCACAAAGTTGGCGTCGATAATAGGAGGTTTGGCCTGGGATGCCCGGTCCGGCGCAGTGAATGCCGATGAGCGGAAGGGGGACGCATTCCCCGAAGCATCGGCTATCTTTTTCGCGGAGGGGAATGCGTTCCCCTTCCCATCGGCAACCTTTCTCCCATAAGGGAATGGAGAGGCATTTCCTGTAGCATCGGCTATCTTTTTCGCGGAAGGAAATGCCTCTCCATTCCCTCTCCACGAACCACTGCCGAAACGAAAGCCCCGCGGCTCGTCATCGGCATCCCGCGAAACTTCAAAGTCTTCCCGCCGAAGCGGGTTCTGCAGATACTGGGGCGCGATTTCCCGCAGGAAACGGCTGGGCGCGTTGGATTCGTGCTTGCCGTTGCGCATGCGCGTTTCGGCATAGGAAAGCGTGACCGTTCTCATGGCCCGGGTGAGCGCCACATAGAACAGCCGCCGTTCCTCCTCCAGGTCGCTTTCCGTGAGCAGCCAACCGCCCGAAGGGAACAGGTTCTCCTCCATCCCCGCCACAAAAACATAAGGGAATTCCAGGCCCTTGGCCGAATGCACCGTCATCAGGGCCACCTTGTTCAGGGTTTCGTCATCGGCCACATCGGCATTGGAAAGCAGCGAAACATTCTCCAGGAAGTCCCCCAGGTGCACCACCGGCAGCTGGGAAGCCTGTACCAGCGAGGCATCCGACACGACGCCGTCCTCCACCAGCGAATTCACATAGTCCCCGTGCATTTCCTCCACATAGCCCTTGATGCTGTTCAGGAGTTCCTGCACGTTCTGGAATCGCGACTGCCCTTCCACCGAATCGTCGGCCTTGAAAAACAGATAGATACCGCTTTCCGAAGCCAGCGTCATGGCCACATCGTACGCATCGTCTTCCTGGGCTTCGGCCGCCGCCTTGCCCATCATGTCGCAGAAGGCGCGGATCTTGGTTACCGCCGCTCCCCGCAGGCCGAAGGTCTCCAGGTCGGGCCGATACGCCGCCCGGAAGAGCGACATCCCACCCTCCCGTGCAGCATTGGAAAGCGCCGATACAGAAGTGTCTCCAATGCCCCTGGCAGGCTTGTTCACCACCCGCCGGAAAGCCTCGTCGTCGTTCAGGTTCACCGCCAGCTTCAGGTATGCCATTACGTCCTTTACCTCGGCCCGCTCGAAGAAGGAATTGCCGGAATAAATGAGGTAAGGAATGTTGCGCCGGCGCAGCTGCTCTTCCAGCGCCCGCGACTGGGAATTGGTGCGGTACAGTATGGCAAAGTCCGAATACTCAGCTTGTTCCGTGCGCATACGGGAAAGGATGGCCGATACAATTTGCATGGCCTCTTCCTGCTCTGTGAAGGAACGGACAATACGGATCTTCTCCCCCGCCTCCCCCATGGAAACGCAGTTTTTGGGAATGCGCCCCTCGTTTTTGGCAATGAGCGTATTGGCCGCGTTCACAATCATTTGGGTAGATCGGTAATTGCGCTCCAGGCGAAACAGGCGGGCCTCCGGAAAGTCCTTCTGGAAATTGAGGATATTCTGGATTTGGGCGCCGCGGAAGCCGTAGATAGACTGCGAATCGTCCCCCACTACGCAAATATTATGGTGGAAAGCCGACAGTTTCTTAAGGATGAGGTACTGGGCCAGGTTGGTGTCCTGGTACTCGTCTACCAGGATATGGGAGAATCGGCCCGCAATGGATTCCAGCGCGGCGGGGCTGTTCTTGAGGAGGATATTCATGTACAGGAGAATATCGTCGAAGTCCATTACCCCCGACTGCTTGCACTGCTGGCAATAGAGGGCATACACCCGGTACAGTTCCGGCTTTTTGTGGATGCGGTCCGCCTCCCGGTAACCGCCCGCCCCGTTCATGTAAGGCGTAGGGGTAACCAAGTCGTTTTTGGCCTTGGAAATGCGGGTGTACACCTCCTTGGGCTTGTACAGCTTATCGTCCAGCTGCAGCTGTTTGATGCAGTTTTTAACGGAGCTTACCGAGTCCGTGGTATCGTAAATGGTAAAGGCCGGAGGAAAGCCGATGGCATCGGCAAATTCCCGCAGGAAGCGGATGAACACCGAATGGAAGGTGCCCATCTGGATACGGCGGGCCTTGCGCTCCCCCACCATGCGGCCGATGCGGTCCTTCATTTCCCCCGCCGCCTTTTTGGTAAAGGTGAGGGCCAGGATGCGCTCCGGCGGAACGCCCTGTTCAATCAGATAAGCTATTCTGGAAGTTAGTACCCGGGTCTTCCCCGACCCGGCTCCCGCCACTATGAGCATCGGCCCTTCCACGCATTCCACAGCTTTCAGCTGTTCCGGATTCAGATCCTTCAGTATCTCGCTCATGTCGTCCCAATTTTATTACGCGAAATTAGCAAAAAATTCGTAACTTCGCGCAGTATTTTTGAAATACACAAAACTCATCAAATAATGTCAAACAACCTCGCTTTGAAAAAGGGCCTCGACATCCCTGTAAAGGGTGCCGCCGCCCGGGAAGTCATCAAAACCGTGGTTCCTGACGTAGTGGCTGTAAAACCTACCGATTATAAAGGCCTTGTACCAAGGCTGCTTGTAAAGGAAGGCGACCACGTACTGGCAGGCTCCCCCGTGATGGCCGACAAAATGCGCCCGGAAATCCTGTTCACCAGTCCCGTCAGCGGCACGGTGAGCGCCATTGTCCGGGGCGAAAAGAGAAAATTGCTGGCAGTGTTGGTGAAAGCCGACGGCAAGCAGGAGGCGGTGGACTTTGGCGCCAAGGCTCCGGAAACGGCGGCCGATGCCAAACAGCTGCTCCTGAACGCCGGTCTGTGGGGTGCGCTCATCCAGCGCCCCTACGGCATTATGGCCCAGCCGGACGTTACTCCCAAGGCAATTTTCGTTTCCTCCTTCAACACGGCTCCGCTGGCAGCGGACACGGATTTCACCCTGGACGGTGAACTCCTGGATATCCAGGCCGGTGTAAACCTGCTGGCCAAGATTGCGCCCGTGCATCTTTCCATCAACAAGGCCGTAGAAGCCTCCACCCTGTTCCACAAAGTGGAGGGTGCCGTGCTTCACGTGGTCAGCGGCAAACATCCCGCCGGCAACGTGGGCGTCCAGATCAGCCACATCGCCCCCATCCAGAAGGGCGAAACGGTTTGGACCGTCTCTCCCGTGCTCCTGGCCGCCATCGGCCATGTGGTAAACACCGGTAAGCTCAATCTTTGCCGCAAAGTGGCCGTTACCGGCCCCGCCGCCGAAAAGACCGGCTATGTAGTGGCCCTCCCGGGCACCCCTGTGAAGGATCTCACCTCCGTTCCGGAGAATGTCCGCGTAATCGGCGGAGATGTCCTTACCGGTGAAACCCTGGGCGCCGACGGTTACCTGGGCTTCTTCCAGGACCAGGTCACCCTTATCCGTGAAGGCTATGAGCGTGAGTGGTTCGGCTGGGCCAAACCCATCCGTACCAAGGTGCACAGCTCCTCCTGGGCCTACTTCTCCTGGCTCACCCCCAAGAAGAAGTACAACATGGACACCAACCTGCACGGCGGTCCCCGCGCTTTCGTAGAGACCAAGTGCTTCGAGGATGTAACTCCCATGGACATCTTCCCCATCTATCTTATCAAGGCCTGCCTGGCCGGCGACATCGAGAAGATGGAGAAGTTCGGCATCTATGAGGTACTTCCGGAAGACCTGGCCCTGTGCGACTACGTAGATCCTTCCAAGAACGAGATTCAGGCCATTATCCAGAAGGGTATTGACCTCATGATCAAAGAAATGGCATAAGCTATGGCAGACGAAAAGAAACCTGGCCTTTTTAATAAAGGCGGCAAGCTGTACTGGCTTCACTCTTCTATAGACGCTTTCGACACCTTCCTGCGCGTTCCCGGCACCGTTACGGCCAAGGGAGCCCATGTGCGCGACGGTATCGACTTAAAGCGCGTGATGATCATGGTGGTCATCGCCCTGGTGCCCGCAGCCCTCTTCGGCATGTACAACGTGGGTCTCCAGACTTCTACCCTGTATAACCTGGAATGGGGTTTCTGGCACATGTTCTTCTACGGACTGCTCCGGATGCTCCCGCTCTTTGTAGTTTCTTATGTGGTGGGCCTGGCCATTGAATTCGGATCGGCCCAGATCCGCGGAGAAGAAGTGAATGAGGGTTACCTGGTTACCGGCTTCCTCATTCCCCTCATCGTTCCGGTAGACGTTCCGCTGTGGATGCTGGCACTGGCCGTGGCATTCTCTGTAATCTTTGTGAAGGAAGTGTTCGGCGGCACCGGCATGAACATCTGGAACCCGGCTCTTGTAGCCCGCGCCTTCCTGTTCTTCTCCTATCCGTCCAGCATGTCCGGCTCCAGCGTCTGGGTTTCCAAAACCTGGGTACCCGAGCTCAAGGGCATTGATGCCATCTCCTCCGCCACCCCGCTGGCCATCGCCCACGACGGCGGCCTGCAGGCGCTGGACGCCCAGTATTCCTTCATGGACATGTTCTGGGGCTTCATCCCCGGCAGTACCGGTGAAACCTGCGTGGTAGCCATCCTCATTGGCGCCTTCCTGCTCATCTGGACCGGCGTGGCTTCCTGGAAGATTATGGTAAGCTCCGTGGCTGGCGGCCTCCTGATCGGCTGGCTGGGCCAGCTGGCAGGCGCCACCGAACTCCCCTGCTACTATCAGCTGGTGATGGGCGGCTTCCTGTTCGGCTCCGTATTCATGGCCACCGATCCTGTTACCGCTGCCCAAACCGAAACCGGCAAATGGATTTACGGCTTCCTGGTGGGTGCCCTGGCCGTTGTAGTACGCCTGTGGAACCCCGGCTACATGGAAGGCATGATGCTGGCCATCCTGTTCATGAACACCATGGCTCCGCTCATCGACCACTGCGTGGTATCCGTTCATACCGGCCGCCGCGCCAAGAAAGCCTTAACCGCTTAAAGGATTTGCGCTATGAATACCAATAACAATGTATATACTGTTATCTACACCACCCTCATTGTGGTGGTAGTAGCGGCGCTCCTCGCTTTTGTGTCCCAGTCCCTCAAGGACCGCCAGGACGCAAATGAGAAGGCGGAAACCATCTCCCAGATGCTGGCATCGGCCCAGTACGGCAGCAAGGCCGACCTGGACAAGCTTTCCAACAAGGAAAAGCTGGCCAAGTACTCGGAAGAAATTGAAAAGGCCTTTGTAATTGACGTGGACGGCAATGTGCTCCGGGAGCTGGAAGGCATCGATGTGTACAGCCCCAAGGCCCTCAAGCGCCAGAACTACAACATCAAGGGCGGCGCCAACAAAACCGGCGAACCGGAACTGCCCGTGTTCATCTTCAAGAACGGCCGCACCGTGGTTCCCATCTACGGCGCCGGACTGTGGGGCCCCATCTGGGGTTACATCTCCTTTAATGCCGACGAAGCTACCATCGGCGGTGCGTACTTCGACCACGAGTCGGAGACCGCCGGCCTGGGCGCCCGCATCAAGGACGATCCTTCCTTCCAGGCCGAATTCGTGGGTGAAAAGCCCGATTTCTCATCGGCCAATGTGTTCGACATCGTAAAGGGCGGTGCCCCCAAGGATGCCTCCGGCGCCTCGGAAGTGGACAACAAGATTGACGCCATCTCCGGCGCCACCATGACGTCCCAGGGCCTGGATGCCGCTATTGACACCTGGCTGGCCGCCTATGCCAAGTACTTCCTGAATGCAGCACCTGCACAGCACGAATGCTGCGGTGAGGAGTGCGAAGGTGAGTGCGAAGGCGAAGAAGAGTGCGAACACCATAAAGCTATGGAGGAATAAGCCATGAACGCAAAACTCAAAGAAACCATTCTGAACCCCATTTTCAAGGGGAACCCTATTACCGTACTGGTACTGGGTATCTGCTCTTCGCTGGCGGTTACCGTCACCATGAAGGGCGCGCTGGTCATGGCCCTCTCCGTGATTGTTGTCTGCGGCATCTCCAGCCTCATCCTTTCCCTGCTCCGGAACACCATTCCGGGCCGGGTACGTATCATTGTCCAGCTGGTGGTTGTGGCCATGATGGTAATCCTGGTAGACCAGGTGCTTAAGTCCTTCGAAGCCACTTACGCCATCGACAAGCAGCTGTCCGTTTACATCGGCCTCATCATTACCAACTGTATTGTGATGGGCCGCATTGAGGCTTTCGCCCTGGGCAACAAGCCCGGAGCCAGCTTCCTGGACGGTGTTGCCAATGGCGCCGGCTATGGCATGATCCTGCTCATCGTTGCCTTCTTCCGCGAGCTTCTGGGCAGCGGAACCCTGTTCGGCATCGATATCCTCAACCGTTTCGGTTACGTTCCCAACAACCTGGTAATCCTGCCGCCCTTCGCGCTCATCCTCCTGGGATGCATCGTGTGGGTGCAGCGGAGCATCCAGAAAGACCTTCAGGAAAAATAATTGTGACGCATTATGGAATATCTTAGCTTATTCACCAAGTCCATCTTTGTGGACAACATGATCTTCGCTTACTTCCTGGGAATGTGCTCATTCCTGGCGGTATCGAAGAATGTGAAGACGGCTGCGGGCCTCGGCCTCGCTGTTATCGCCGTTCTCCTGATCACCCTTCCGGTGAACTACCTCCTCAACCGCTATGTGCTGGCTCCGGACGCCCTCATCGACGGCGTTGACCTGAGCTTCCTCAGCTTCATCGTCTTCATCGCGGTCATCGCGGCCATGGTGCAGATCGTGGAGATGGTCGTGGAGAAGTTCTCGCCGGAACTGTACTCGTCCCTCGGTATCTTCCTGCCGCTGATCGCCGTGAACTGCGCCATCCTGGGCGGTTCCCTGTTCATGCAGCAGAAAGACTTCCTGAACATTGGAGAGGCCACTGTATACGCCCTGGGCTCCGGTCTGGGCTGGTTCCTGGCCATCGTCTCCCTGGCGGCTATCCGCGAGAAGATGGGTTACTCCAACGTTCCGCCCGCACTCAAGGGCCTGGGTATCACTTTTATCACCGTGGGTCTCATGGGCATCGCCTTCATGACCTTCATGGGTATCGGCCAATAATAGGAGGACTGCAATATGGGTAATACAATCTTATTCTCCATCATCGTCATCACCGTGGTGACGCTTGTTCTGGTGGCCCTCCTGCTCATCATCAAAGCCGCAGTTACCCCGTCCGGCACTGTCAAGATCAACATCAACAACGGCACCAAGGAACTGGAAGTAACCCCCGGCGGCGATGTAATGCACACCCTGGCCGATCATGGCATCTTCCTCCCCTCCGCCTGCGGCGGCAAGGCCAACTGCGGCCAGTGCAAACTGCAGGTGCTGGAAGGCGGCGGAACCATCCTCCCTACCGAAACGGGCTTCTTCTCCCGCAAGCAGATCAAGGAAGGCTGGCGTCTGGGCTGCCAGGTAAAGGTAAAGGACAACATTGCCATCGCCGTTCCGGAAAGCGCCCTCAGCGTAAAGAAGCTGGAATGCGAAGTTATCTCCAACGAGAACGTTGCCACCTTCATCAAGGAATTCACCGTAAAACTGCCGGAAGGCGAGCATATCGACTTCAAGAGCGGTGAGTACATCCAGATCGATATCCCCGAATACGAAGCCGACTTCTCCGACATGGGCGTGGCCGACATCTACAAGGGCGACTGGGACAAGT
>CAMJKI010000043.1 GCA_946406355.1 uncultured Bacteroidales bacterium
CGTCACTGAGAGAATTTCCGGATTATTAAAGAAACGAGGCACTCTGGTACTTTCTTTGGCCAAACCTCTGCTGATAAGCAACGATGTCCGACTGTTCAGCTCATGGATACCTGTAGTATACTTGGGGAAAAAACCTTGATCTGGTGCAAACAGGCCGCTATTCAACAAATAGGGTATCCTGACCTGGCCTCCGTGTGCGTGGCCAGAAATGACAAGGTCAACGGGGAGCGCTGAAAAGAGTTCCGTCAATTCCGGTCGATGGCTTAGCAATACTGAATAATGATTTGACGGAAAAAGAATGCTATTGGCTTGACTTTTCACAACATCCATTCCCAAATATGTCGGGTCATCTATGCCTCCTATGAATATCGTATCTCTACCGATATGAACTTCTTCCCCTGTGCCTTCAAGAACACGCACGCCATAACTGGTTACCGTTGCTTTGATAGAATCGATTTGGCCGCTCCAATACTCATGGTTTCCGCTCACATAATAGACCGGCCAAACTTCTGATAGTTGCCTGACAAGGTCGTTTGACTTATCAAAAGGTAGTTTGTCATCGTATATGTCTCCGCAAAGAAGCACGACATCCGGATTCTCTTCTGATATGATTTTAAGTATCGGTTCACTATGTTCGCCATATCTGCACCCATGGAAATCGGCGACGACTACAATTTTAACGCTGCCCGTGATCTTATCGCTGTCAATAGTGTATCTCGTACATACTATTCTGTTTGAGAAGCCTAAAGCCACCGTGATGATTATTAACAGGATAAACAGAACGAGTAGAGGTTTCTTCAAAAAGCGGATGCTCATATATGATATCGTGAAGATGTTTAACTATACAGTTCCTTACAAAAGTAATGCAATTTCAGAGAGTATAGAACGTCTCATTTTACATGTCTTTGATAGTCCATCTTCTCGTGGAGAATACGATCTACCAAGATGGAGCCGTCTTTATGCTTTTTATAGAAAACATTATGGTGCCCAAATTTAAAACCCAAGAGTCCAGTCTTGATGACATAATAGTCTTTTTCAAGGAAAGCAGGCAAACTGTTCAATCCTTGTATAGTGGTGTAAATCCGCCTAGCCTGCTCTTCTGACCAGGTTTCAACAGTATAGTCCCAAATGCTGTCCAAATCGGCAATGGCCTTTCTGGATAATCTAATCTTAGCCATTGTTCCTCCGCTTAGCCTTCAACTCCTCCAAGTGGGACTCGAAGTCAAAGTCTTCGACATACCCGCTTGCTTCACCTTCCTCAATGGCAGCACGGAGAGCTGCTATCTTTTGCTCATCCTCCTCCAGTCTTCTGAGTCCGGCACGAATCACCTCACTGGCGTTCGTGTAACGGCCACCAAGGACACTGGCCTGGATAAATGCGTCAAAATGAGGTCCTAATGCAACAGTAGTTGTTTTCATTTCTATCTATTTTTTTCACGAATAAAAGAAATATTCTTATGTCACACAACTATTATTCACTCCACAATTTTGTGGACCACAAAATTGTGGCTGGACCTGGTCCACCCCATTATTGGACGAGGTCCTTTTTTAGTGGCTGGACCTGGTCCACCGATTGTGCCATAGAAAGGTCTGGAAGCTATACCTGCTGGACCTGGTCCAAGGGATAAAAGTGGACCTGGTCCAGAGGATAAGTACACCTCGTCCATATGAGGCCGGAGGAAGGGAAAATTAGGTCACCTTTGGAACCAAGTGACAGAGGAAGTTACGGTTCAACCCGTCCAGTCCTTATAAAATGTCCTTCTTGCACTGCTGCGAATGTAGCTGCACCGGCCACAAATGCATTGGAGACAACGGACCAGAACACTGTGGGAACAGAGAGGAAAAGCAACACATCACAAAGCAGATGTCCGCCACACTCTTATCCCAATACAACATCCAGCACCATCATCAGCGCAAAACCCAGCGCAAAACCAATGGTGCCCAGGTTCGAGTGCTTGCCTTCGGCCGTTTCTGGAATCAGTTCTTCAATGACCACGTAAAGCATGGCTCCGGCGGCGAAGGCCAGCAGATAGGGCATTAATGGTGTTACGGCCGATGCCAGCAACAGAACCAGGGCTCCGCCAATGGGCTCTACAATGCCGCTGAGACTACCCACACCAAACGCTTTCCCACGGCTGTTTCCGGCAGCCCGGAGCGGCATGGAGATGATCGCTCCTTCCGGTATGTTTTGGATTGCAATACCCAGTGATAGGGCCAGCGCACCGGCCATACTAAAACCGGAATTCATAGCCCCGGCAATAGCAACGCCCACAGCCATACCTTCCGGGAAGTTGTGAATGGTGACGGCAAGTGCCAGTTTGGTAGTTCGGGAAAGGCTGCTTTGAGGGCCCTCAGCCTGACCGGAAGCATGGATGTGCGGCGTCACATAGTCAATCAGGAGCAGGAAAGCGAAACCACCCAAGAGGCCGATAATCGCAGGCCAGACATTTCCGCTTCCCATTTCCATAGAAGGGATGAGCAGCGACCACACGGAAGCGGCAACCATCACGCCTGATGCGAACCCCAGCAATGCTTTCTGCAAGTAACCAGGAATCTCTTCTTTCATGAAAAAGACAAAAGCCGCCCCCAGTGCCGTACCGGCAAAGGGAATCAGAAGAGCAGTCAATATAGCGTCGATATTCATAACGATACAAAGTTAAGTGTTTTTGGCCGCATTTGGTCACTGTCTGGAATCAAGTGATAGATAAATTAGTATTTGGCTAACTCTTACATCTGTAATCAATTCGGCCAATTCCAATCTCGTCCTTTTTGTGTAAACGTAGTGTGGGGATTGAAGAAAAATGATTATCTTGCGGAAAATAAAGTAATTACCATGAATCGAATCCTCGCTTTCTGTTTTTTGGCGACCCTCCTGCTGGCAGGATGTGTCTCCAACCAGACTTCGACTCCTACGCTGGACGAAGTATTTGCCTCCAGAAGAAGCATCCGCGCCTATGAGGCCGGCAGAACCATTTCGGAGGCCGAAGTCCGCGAACTGCTGACGGCCACCCAGAACGCCCCTTCCTGGGCCAATATGCAGCCCAGCAAGTACTATGTCGCCATCGGCCAGGAAAAGCGCGAAGCTGTGCTGGAACTTATCGGCGGCAACAAGGAACGCGTAATCAATGCCCCGGTGTTAATTGTCTCCACTTTCGAGACCGGCAAATCCGGCTTCTTCCGGGACCAGCCCGTAGATGCCACCGGAGACCTCTGGGGCGCCTATGACAATGGCCTCAGCAATGCTTATCTTATTCTCAAAGCCCGCGCAATGGGTTTTGACACGCTTATTATGGGCATGCGAAACGCCGAAGAACTCCGCGCGCTGTTTGAGATTCCCGAGAAGGAAACCGTGTTGGCCGTCATTGCCCTTGGCTACCGTGCCGAAGACCCCAATACCCCCGTTCACCGCCCGCTGGATGAAGTGGTGAAGTTCTATTAGCCTCGTGTGGGTTTTGGCAGGCAATCTCGCTACATCCCGGTCCTGTTAATCCAAGCGAATTTTCTTATATTTATCCAAAACTGAGTACAACACTTAACAACTAATAGTCATGACAAAAGAAGAAGCTTTGAAACAGTTTGCCCAAGCTGGCGCAGTATGGTTTGGTAACAGCAAACAGCATTTCGCCTTCTCGGCCTACTGCCGTCTGCAGGGCTGGAACAAGCTGGCCGACAAATGGAAAGAGGAAGCAGAAGAGGAGTGGGACGAGGCCGAAGAGGTCCTGAACCGCCTGGTGGAACTTGGCTGCAAGCCCGCCGACCTGCAGGAAGCAATGAAGACGGTGGAGTTCCCCTTCTACGACGACCCTAAACAGCAGATTGAGTCCGATTTCAATCCCGATGCCGTAAAAATCATGAGTGAGATGGCCGAAGCTTTCAAGGACGACTATCCTACCCGGAAGCTCATCCAGAAGTGGATTGACGGAGAGGTGGAACACATGGCCTGGGAAGCCCAGTACCTGAATTATATCGATAAACTGGGTTACGAGAATTTCCTCACCGCAATGATGTAATAACCGCAGAGTTCTGAAAGAGAAGCCGGCAATCCCCAGCCCAAAACCAGGGAAGAGGCTTTTGCGGCCATCGGCCTGTTGCTGCTGAACGGGGCCGATCAAATTGCCTTTGAGGAACGCAGAACCTATATTTGGTAAAAGGTTTGGCGGTTATTTTGTGCCAATCTTCTGGCACATGGCTTTGACGCCATCTTTGTATTTACGTGAAATGGGCAGTTCCGTTTCTCCTATCCGGACCGTATCAGAAGAGGCAAGGGTAACTAAATCGGCATTCACCAAGTAGGAACGGTGAATGCGAAGGAAATCGTCGCCCAGAAGGTTCTCCCACTGGCCGATGCCGGTCTTGTTCCGAAAGGATTCTCCCGTAACGGTAACGATGCGCACCTCCGTGTCGTTGGATTCCACGTAAGCTATATCGGCCAGGGGTAGCGTTACGCTTTTGCGCTCGGAGAAGAAGGTAATGGTGCGGTCCTTTGCCCGGAAGCGTTTGGCCAACCATTGGGCCCAATAATAATCGCCGATGGAAAGAACGGTGAGGATGAATCCAAGAAACACCGGGTTCACCAGCATGGGAGGGATAGCCTTTCCGCTGCTGAAGATGCCTTCCGGAGACAGCCTGGCCCACACAAAATAGTGAAGGCAAATAATGAGAAGGATTACCGAAACCAGCACGGCCAGCGAAAGGAACACTTTGTCCATGGGCTTAAGGGCCTTGGGCATGAGGTATTCCAGTGCCAGGGCGCACGGGCCGAATACAAGGCTGATGAGAATAGCCTGGCCCGGCGAGTAATCCAGACTCACCAGAATGGCCGACACCAGCGCCAGCGCAACAACCCAGTATGCTATTCTTCCAAGGGCTTTCATCGCAGCACAAAAATAGATAAAAACCGCGGTGAAAACAAGCCGAAACGCGTTGCGGTGGGTTTTGACAAGGCTGCAGGGGGTTTCTACTTTGGAGAATTCGGGTACTTAGCCGTACCTTTGCGTCAAACCAAAATCGTTACAACCATGAAAGAAGAACTCTATTACGTTGTGGATTCCCTGGGTGTGGCCCAGCCGGAATTTATTGAATCCTCCGGCCCTTCCATCCCGCAGCTTTTTGTGGAGGGCGGCCTTGCCGGAATGATTGCCATCACGCTCCTGCTGATTGCCCTTTTTGTGGCCGCCTGGAAGGCTCCCCGCTGGGTAAAGGAAATAGGTATCGGCGCCCTGGTAATATCCGTCTTCTGGACCCTGCAGGGTTTGGCTCAGGCCTTTCACGCCATCCAAATGTTCGGGGATGTTTCCATGAGCGTCATCTGCGGCGGTCTCAAAGTGTGCCTGATCTCTGTCCTGTACGGCCTCATGGTCTATTTCGTTTCCCTGATTATCCGCATAATCCAGAAACCCAGAATCTGATATCTTTTCCCTTTGACTTTTCTCCCCGGAATTCCTTTGGAGTTTTGGGGAGAATTGCGTATATTGCGGCATATAAACAACTGATATGAAAGATTTTATCTATCACGCCCCCACAGAGGTGGTATTTGGAAAGGAATCCGAAGAGCAGGTGGCCCGCCTGGTAAAGAAATACGGTGGTCATAAAGTGCTGGTCCATTACGGCGGCAGCAGCGCCAAACGTTCCGGCCTGCTGGACAAGATTTGCGGCCTGTTACGGGAAGGCGGCCTGGATATAGTGCTGCTGGGCGGTGTGGTGCCCAATCCGCGCCTGTCCAAGGTGCACGAGGGTATCGACCTTTGCCGAAAGGAAAAGGTGGACTTCATCCTTGCGGTGGGCGGCGGCAGCGTAATAGATTCGGCCAAAGCCATTGCCTACGGCGTACCTTACAATGGCGAGGTCTGGGACTTCTATCTGGGAAAGGACGATGCAAAGGAGTGCCTGCCAACGGCTTGCGTGCTCACCATCCCCGCTGCCGGCAGCGAAATGAGCGAATCCAGCGTTATTACCAATGAAGATGGAGACGTGAAAATCGGCTACAGCAACCAGATCAGCCGGCCGAAGTTTGCCATCATGAACCCTGTGCGCACCTTCACGCTCCCGCCCTACCAGACGGCGGCCGGTGTAACGGACATGATGATGCACACCATGGAGCGCTACTTCTCCCACGACGACGACATGACCCTCACCGATGCGGTGGCCGAAGCGGTGCTCCGCACCATGAAGGACTGCGTGCACGATGTGCTGAAAGATCCGGAAGACTACCGGGCCCGGGCTCAAATCATGTGGGGCGGTTCCATTGCCCACAACGACTTAACCGGCTGCGGGCTCAGCGGAGATTGGGCCACGCACCAGCTGGAGCATGAGCTCAGCGGCATGTTCGACGTCACCCATGGCGCAGGCCTGGCGGCCATCTGGCCCAGCTGGGCGCGCTATGTGCTCAGGGAGAATGTGAGCCGCTTCGTCCGCTTTGCCGTGAACGTGATGGACGTTCCCAACGATTATACAGATCCGGAGGAAACGGCCCGCAAGGGCATAGAGGCCATGGAGCGCTTCTACCACAGCATCGGCATGCCCATCAACATCCCCGAACTCATCGGCCGGGATATCACGGACGATGAGATAGAGGAAATGGTGCGCAAGTGCAGCCACAACTACACCATTACCCAGGGCCAGTTCAAGGTTTTGACGCCCGCCGATATGACTGCCATCTACAAGATGGCAGCGGGCCGATAACGAAAAAAAACCTCAAAAAAAGTCAGATAAAAATTTTGTTTATATTGTAAACTTGTTTATATTTGCAGCGAGGAACCGGAAGACTGCGCAGCTTTTAGGAACCTCAAAAACAAGTTAAACAATTGATACAATGGAACAAAACAAAGAAATGACGGCCCAGGAAAGCCTGAAGCTCATCACTGAAACCATGAACAAAAACCGGCAAGACATTGTCCGGAGTGGTGGAAAGTACTTCATCTTGTGGGGAATTCTGCTTACGGTATTCTCCCTTGTAGTTTACTTCCTGTGGAATTCTACTGAGAAGGCTGCGTGGAACAACCTCTGGTTCGGATTGCCCATTATCGGTTTCCCTCTCTCCTATTTGCTCGGTAAAAACGAGAAGGGGGTAAGGGCGGAAAACATGATTACCCACATGAACTCCGGCATCTGGAGAACTTTCGCGGTCTTCGCCTGCTCGGTGGCCCTGTTCACGGTTTGCTACTCCTTCATCGGCACATCGGCCCTGGGCGGCCTGGTTCTGGGCGCCAGCCTTACGGCCAGCATTGTCCTTCTTTTCGGCATGGCCGAAACCATCAGCGGTGTTGCCCTTAAAAACTGGACCATCAAGGTGGCCGGCTGGGTAACCGGTATCGGCGGCCTGGTCATTTATTACCTGACCGGTGCCAACGAGGAGCAGATGTTCATCTTCACCTTTGCGGGGATCGTTCTGACGGTTACGGGCCTGATTGTCAAATATCAGTACAAGTAAGCCATGTTTCCCAAACTGGACCCGCTCCTTCACTCGGAGCTCCGGCTGGCAGTAATGTCCATTCTGGCCGGGGTAGACGAGGCGGACTTTACCTTCATCAAGAAGCAGACAGGTGCCACCTCGGGAAACCTCAGCGTCCAGATAGACAAGCTCACCACCGCCGGTTACATCACAGTAGAGAAGGGGTTCAAAGGCAAAATGCCCCGAACTACCTGCAAGATAACCCCCACCGGACAAGAGGCCTTCTCGGCATATGTAGAAGCCCTTAAGGAATACCTTTCATCCGGTTCATAAAGCAAGCACGGAAAGAGCAGCGGCCCATCGCTGCTCTTTTTTGTATGCGGCTTTGATTTCTTGGCCGGTGTTATTAAATTTGTTGAAGAATATGAAACAGATTAAACTTGCCTTCATTTGCCTGCTGTTCCTGGGAGGGGCGGAATTAGCCCCGCCCTCTATTCCATCTTGTAGAGTTTGCTTTTGTTCTGCCAGCCGGCGTCGGATTTATACTGTGTAAAGTAGATCACGATGTCGGCATCGGACTTATAGTCCACAAAGTAGATCTTTTTCTTGGCGTCGGACTTGTATTCCACAAAGTACCAGAGGCCTTTGTTGCCCTGGGCGTCGCTTTTGTAACCGCACTTGTACACCACCAGGTCGGCGTCGCTCTTGTACTCGGTTACATACACCTTTACATCGGCATCGCTCTTGTACTGGCAGGAATATACGGTTTGGGCGTTGGCGGCTACGGCCCCCAGCAGGGACAGAGCCAGAACTATCAGCAGCTTTTTCATATCAGAAACAATTAATAATCGGCCTTAAATGTGTCCGCCGCTCTGGGCTTTCAGTTCATCGTCCACTTTATTCTTTTCCTCCATAAGCAGGGAAAGGAGCCAGTCCTTCTGCTCGTTGGAAATGCCCAGGTCGCGGCAGGCGCTTTCGTATCGGTTAATTACCGCTTCCTGATAACGGTGGTACACCATCGATTTCCTGATTTCGTCCTCAATGGTTTCATGCTCAATCTCGTAGCTTTCCTTGTAGTAGTTCTTGTACACGCTTTCGGAGCTGTAATTGAGACAGAAATAGAACAAACCCGATGCCAGGATTACAATACCCACGATGCCCAGCACAAGGGGAACCCGCTGGATGAGCCCCAGCATGCCCAGTGAGCCGCCCACAAGGAACAGCACGATGGCAATCAGTTCGTTCTTATGATACTTGAACAGGGAAGAGAGTTTCCATTTCATAACTTGAAGGAATTGGACTTTCTGTTTTGTAATATCTTAATCTTCAGGGAGTTCTCGGCCTCCTTGGCATCCAGGGCCTTTTGGTAGGCCCGGCGCGCCATAAGCATGGCGTTGTTTTGGGCCTTCATCTGGTCCAGGTTCTCACGGAGCCGCCACTGCTGCACCAGGATGGACAGGAAGGCGATGGCGAACATCACCAGGAAGCCTATCAGGATGGTCATCTGGTTCTGCGCCTTCAGCCGCTGGGTTTCTTCCCGCAGCTGGGCGTTGTTCATTTCGGCGTCCAGGATAGCCAGGTCCTCGTTCTGCACCTTAATATATACGGAGTCTTTCTCATTGAGCAGATGCGCCAGCTGGCCGTAGGCCTGCTCAAAGTTGCCCATGCTGGCGTAAATGCCATGTTTCTGCTCCAGACGGGCCCGTTCGGTGCCCAGTGAATCGGCCTTGGCCAGCGCTTCCCGGAAAAGGCCGCGGGAGCGTAAATAGGTGATGTCCAGGTTGTAGCGGGAATCGGCATCGGTCTGCACGTCGTAGCGAGGATCCTCCATCAGCTGGGAATAACAGCGCCAGAAGTCTTCCTGTTTGCCTTCGGCGTTATACAGGATGGCCCGCGTCATGAGCACCTTCAACTGAATGGAGGGGAAGAACGATTCGTATTCCTCGGCCAGAAGGCAGTACCGGTCGGCCTCGTGGAACTGCTTCAGGTTCACGTTTTCCTGGGCCAGCAATATGTAAAGGTTGGGCAAATCCTGCTCGGCACGCGCCTCCCGGCTGAACTGCACCGCCTTTTCCAGGTTCCGGATGGCCAGCGAAGGGTTGTCACGGTAGCTGTGGATGAGGCCGATGATGCGGTAGGCGTACATCTTGCCCGCCGGCTTCTGCTCGGCCGATGCCAGACGTTCCATGGCCCGCGCTTCCAGAACGGCCTTTGAAACGCGGTTGGACTGCACCAGGAACTCGCAGTACTCGTGCAGGGTAGAGAAATAGAACTCCCGAAGGTCTTTGCGACCGGCCAGGAGTTCCTTGATTTCTGCCGCCGTGGCATCCATCCGTTCGTACTCTCCCAGGACGAAGCGCACCGGCATTTCCAGCGAAAGCCCCAGGCACTTGTAACGGAAATTGTTTTGCTGGACGCCCAGCTGATACAGGGAATCGGCCAGCGCCAGATTGTCCGGGTTGAACTCCTGCATCCGGCCTTGCGCATAGCGGAGGAAGATATCCTGATCTACGTGCAGGCGGTTAACAATCTGTGCCCGGCAAACCAGGCCCAGAAAGAGAAGGGAAATAAGGAGCAGGAGCCGGCGCACGGTTATATGGACTTTGCTTCCACAATGGACATCTGGTTAATTACGCAGGTGAGCAGCTTCTCCATGATGATGGGCTTCATGATGTAGTCGTTGGCTCCCATGTTGAAACCCTTCACAATGTCTTCCTGGGAGTTAAGGGCCGACAGAATCACAATCTGGATGTTGGCGGTGACGGGATTTTCCCGGAGGCGCCGGATTACCTCGAACCCGTCGATACCCGGCATCATGAGATCCAGCAGAATCAGGTCCGGTTTCTTTTCGGCAACGGCATCCAGGGCATGTTGCCCGCTTGTGGCCGTTCGCATCTGGAAATTGAAACGGGACAGCATTTTCTGGACCAGTACCAGATTCAGGGGGATATCGTCCACGGCCAGCAAGTTGTACTTGGAATAGTCGTGCTTTTGTGCGTATAGGGGTATCATGGCTTATTGCGGGCTAAAAGTCATCGTTGTTTTCGTAGATTTTGGTTTCCCAGTCGCCGACAGAAGCGGTAAAGGTAATGTCTTTATAGATGGAACTCAAATCTATGCCGATATGGAAGGTGTACTGCTTGCCGGGCACCAGCTCGTTGGAAGGGAGAAGTCCGTAAATCAAATACTTGTACACCTGATTCTGCAGGGGCTGGTAGTATTCTTCCCCAAAGTAGAAACCATCTACATCGAATACCGCCTCTACATACTGGCGACCCATGGTAATCTCGTCCGGAATAGCATAGAAGCGGCTGCTTTCCGTCATGCGGTCCACCAGGGTACTGCGCCCCACAAACTGCTCGTTGGCCGATCCCACCCCCACGGGGGCGTCTCCTTCGAACACCACCACGTTGCGGTAATACCCCTGGTAATTCCAGTTGCCCCGGCTAAGCAGGATATCGTTTACGTAAACGCCGGCCGACGCTACATGGTAAGCGGTGAGTTTGCGAAGATGAACCAGCCCCTGCAGTTCTTCCCGGGGCGTGACATCGCAGATTTTAAAGCCGATATCGTTGGTAATGTGACCGAATTCCAGCGGAAGCAGGTTCAGCTGGTCTATGTTGCGTTCCACGGTTTTGGAAACCAGCGGCCCCGCCTCCAGATCATTGGTGTTGAAGGGGATGGAGTAGGCCTGGTTGGAATAGCTGAGGTCTTTTACATGCGGATAATAGGCGCTGAACAGCACCGTGGAAGGCAGGTTAAGCAGCTCGTTGTCCAGATAGAGCGTATAGTTGCCGGAAGAATTGCTGAACACGGCCGAATTGTCCAGCAAGACCGACCGGGTTTCTTTTTCTATGCCGATGAGGGAAAACGGACGGTTGATATCCATGGTGGTGGAAATCACGCTGGCATCAATCATGTCCCCTCCGGCGCGGGTTGCAATTTTGTTGGGATTCAGTTGTTTCCCGTCCCGTGTAACGGAAATGTCAAAACCCAGTTCCCGCTTTCCCATGCTTGTGTCCGGAGGCGGCAGGTCTTCCTTCTGGGCGCAGGAAACGGCCAGAAGCAAGAGCGGCAGTATGACAGGGCTATTTTTCATAGAATGTTTTCTTAGTCTCGTTTATAACCGGCTAGTTTGGCAATGGTGGGGGCTATCTGGGCGTTGTCCTTCACGGTAACGAAGGCATCGGCCCCGCAGCCCGTTACGTACAGACCTACCGGAGAACCGGAATGGGAGCCGAAGCTCCAGCCGTAGCCGGCGGTCTTGTTAAGGTAGTCCACAGCGTCGGTGACCATTTTGGAGTTGGAGGAATACAGGTTTTCCACGCTGCTGTTGCGGTTGCCCTCCAGGCCAAAGATGCTGTTGTAGGTTTCCAGCAGGGAGGCTTCGGCGTCATCGTCCACTTCCACGCTGTCCCAAAGGCTCAGGTGTGTGCGGAAAAAGCCTTTAATCTGCTCCCACGAGGGGGTTATGTAGTCTTTTTCGTCTTCCGGAATAAAGGTTTGGCGGAACAGTTCTGTGAGGGCGTCCATGGACATGTGCTGTGCGGCCATCCGGTCCGGATGCATCTCGTACTGACCGGAACCCAGCATGAGGCCACCCGTTTCATGATCGGCCGTAACCAGAATGAGCGTTTCCTCCGGGTGCTGCATATAGAAGTCCAGCGCCAGGTCGATGGCGTCGGCGAAGTCGTTCAGTTCCTGGAAGCAGGCCGCTGCGTCGTTGGCATGCCCGCCGTTATCTATTTTGCCGCCTTCCACCATAAAGAAGAAGCCCTTGTCGGCAAAATGGGCCGACAGATAGCTGATGCCCGCCGACACAAAATCCGAAAGGGTGGTGTCGTCTTCCTTCCGGTCGATGGCGTATGGAAGGCTGTTCTGCTCTTTCCCGCTCAGGCACAGCACGCGGCCTTCCTGGGATGCAATGTCTTTGAACTGTTCCGGGCCGTGCAGCACGGTGATGCCGTTTTTCTGCGCCATATTCTCAAAGTAGGCGGGGTTGTGTCCGCTTTTCTTTTCCACGATAAAACCACCGCCGGCGCCGAAATCTACCGGAGCTGTCATATACTGGACGGCGATGTCTTCATAATTGCCGCGGACGCGGGTATGGGCAATGAAGCTGGCGGGCGTGGCGTGGTTGATGCCCACGGTTGTGGCAACGCCGGTGCCGAATCCGGCCGCCTTGGCCCATTCGCACAGGTTGGACACGGGCTTTTCGTCGGCATTCAGGCCGATGGCGCTGTTGTAGGTTTTAACGCCGCAGGCCAGCGCCGTTCCCGCCGCGGCGGAATCCGTAACCAGGGAATTGGAAGAATAGGTGGTGATGAATCCCCTCACCGGGAACTGGGAGAAATTCACCACCGCCGGCCCGTAGCCCGTGGCTTCGTTATACTCGCAAGTGCCAATGACTTGATTGATGCCCATGCCGTCCCCAATAAAGTAGAACACGTATTTAGGGCCGTCGGAAGCCGACAGATGAAGGGCGAAAAAAACAGCCAGAAGAAGGCTTAGAACTTTCTTCATATCCACGAATTGGTTACTAGTTGGAGCAAATATAGTGATTTTTCTTGTATATTTGTAATAGTCTAACAATCTGGAACATGAAAAAAATCTTTCTTTCTCTGTTTCTTGCGGTCGTCTGCCTGGCGTCCGTCGCCCAGACGGCCCGGCAGTTTACCCTCACGCTCAGTGAGGACGGTGTTGCCCAACTGGTTGTATATCTGCCCGAACAACCTACGGGACGGGCTGTCGTATGCTGCCCCGGAGGCGGTTATGCGGTGCTTTCCAATACCCACGAGGGTGCTGCCTGGAGTGAGTATTTCAACGGAAAGGGCATTGCCTTTGCCCTGGTAAACTACCGCATTCCGCACGGAGACCGCAACCTTCCGTTCTCGGATGTGGAGAGTGCTATGCGTACCCTTCGGGACAGCGCCGCCGTGTGGCAGCTGAACCCGGACGATATTGGCATCATGGGCTCGTCGGCCGGCGGTCATCTGGCTTCCACCATTGCTACCCATACGCCGTATGAGCTTCGGCCCAATTTCCAGATTCTGGTGTATCCGGTTATTACCATGGGTCCCGGCACGCACCAGGGCTCCCTGGACGGCCTGCTGGGGGACCAACAGAAAGACCCCGATCTGGTGCGCCTGTACAGCAACCAGTATCAGGTGCGTTCCCACCTTACGCCGCCTGCCATCCTGCTGCTTTCCAGTGACGACGGCCTTGTTCCGCCGGTTCCCAACGCCGTGGCCTACTACACGGCCATGCGTAATGCCGGAAACAATTGTTCCATACACATTTATCCCACCGGCGGGCACGGCTATGGCTATATGCCCTTCTTCGCCTATCACGACCAGATGCTCTCGGACCTGTCGGCCTGGCTGGACAATCTGCCTGCGCCCAAACAGGACGCCGTGCGGGTGGCTTGCATCGGCGACAGCATTACGGACGGCTATCTCATAGACCTCAGCGACACCAACGGCTATCCCGCCCAGATGCAAAAGATGCTGGGCGACGGCTATTGGGTAAAGAATTTTGGCGTAAGCGCCCGCACGCTCATGAACAGCGGAGACCTTCCCTACATGAAGGAACTGGCCTGGGAAGATGCGCTGGCTTTCCAGCCCGATGTGGTGGTGGTGAAGCTGGGCACCAACGACTCCAAGCCGTATAACTGGGTGCACAAGGCCGATTTTGAAGCCGACCTCCAGCAGATGATTGATGCGCTGAAGGCCCTGCCTTCCCAGCCCAGAATCTATCTTTGCGCCCCCGTGCCGGCCTTCAAGCCCAGTTGGGAAATCAGCGAAGAAGTAATTACCACCCAGATAGTTCCCATGCTTGAAAAGGCCGTAAAGAAGAACGGCCTGGCAGGCATTATCGACCTGCATACGCCCTTTGCCGATCAGGAAGCACTCTTCAATGAAGATGGCATCCATCCCACCCAGGCGGGTGCCCGCAAGATGGCGGAGATCATTGCCAAACAAATAGACCCCAATGCCAAAACGGAGCAAAGGGGTTTCTGGATGATGGGACGATAAAAAAAAGGCGGGATTTGATTCCCGCCTTTTTTGATTACTTCTTGAAGAGCATCGGAGCCATTTCATACAGGCAGCGGCGCCAGGTGAGGAACTCGTGGGCAGTGCCCTCGGAGACATAACCCTTGGCGTTGTAGCCGGCTTCCTGCAGCTTCTGGGCAGCGGCGCGGATCTGGTCCGGACCTTCCTTGCTGCCGCAGCCGATGAAGATACCCTTTACACCGGTACCCTGCACTTCTTCCGGGGAATAGGTACCGCCGGAGAGGAGGCCGTACCAGCCGAACATTTCCGGACGGGCCAGGGTGATGGTGTGGGTTTCCATACCGCCCATGGACAGGCCGGCCATAGCGCGGCTTTCCTTCTTGGCGATGGTGCGGAAGTTGGCGTCGATGTAAGGAACCAGTTCGTCGCACAGAACGGCCTCAAAGCCGTTGTTCATCATCATGCTCATGCCACCGGCAGGACGTGCGGGACGTGCTTGAGGGGCTGCGCCGGGAGCACCGGCGGGTGCACCGGGGCCAGCCGGACGGGCACCGGGGCCTGCAGGAGCAGCACCGGGTGCGCCGGCACCGGGAGCAGCAGCGGGACGGGCGGCGGGCATCTGACCCGGACGGAAGCCTTCATTGGTCATGCCGTAGGTCATCACAATGATGAACGGGTCAATCTTGCCTTCGGCGATGAGGTTGTCCATGATCAGGTTGGCATGGCCCTGGTTCCACCAGGCATACTCGTTCTCACCCCAACCGTGCTGCAGGTACAGCACAGGATATTTCTTCTTGGCGTTCTTTTCGTACTCGGCGGGCGTGTAAACCCAGGCCACACGCACCTGGTTGGTGCTGTTGGACCAGAAGAGCACCTGCTGCACCTTGCCGTGCGGCACGTTCTTCATGGCATAGAAATCGGCGTCGTGGGCGGGGATTTCAATACCGCTTTCCCAACGGGTAGAGCCGTAGTAGTTGTTGGTGCCGGGGTCGTTGAGCACGCCGCCGTCCACCGTGAGGTGATAGTAGTGGAAGCCCTCGTCCATGGGACCGTCGGTGGTGCCCATCCAGGAGCCGTCTTCGGCTTTGTGCAGCACGGTTCCGCCGGTGCCGCCCAGGCCGAGGCTCACGATAACGGAAGTGGCCTTGGGAGCATTTACCTTAAAGCGGGCATAACCCTGGGAGTTCACCATGGGATACTGCTGGCCGGGCTGGTTGAGCTCGGACGGCTTGAAGTCTTCCTTAATTTCGGCATTGTCCATGGCGGGATCGAACTGCTTCACCAGGTTGTAGGCGCGCTTTACCTTGTAGTTCTCGTCGAACAGCAGCGGGTAGTTGCTTACGCCCAGCCAGGAATCCTTGTCGGAAACGTTCCAGAAGGTAACGCAGTCAATCACGTCCTTGTGCTTACGCAGCACTTTGAACAGGTTCTTGTACTGGTCTTCCTGCAGGGTCTTCTCCCAGTCGGACACCTGTGCGGCACCCTGACGGAAACGGAGGCCACCGCCCATGTCCTCGTTCACGCGGATATCCAGCTCCGTGAGATGGATGTGGTCCACAACAGTGGAATACAGGTTGATGGCGTCATCTACCTCCTTCATGGAAGGACCATATACATTATAGTGGGCCTGCATGCCGATACCGTCTACGGGAACGCCGGCATCCTTCATGCGCTTTACCAGATTGTAGATGCGCTGGCTCTTGGCGGGTTCGGCATCGTTGTAATCGTTGTAGTAAAGCAGGGCGTTGGGATCGGCCTCGTGGGCATACTCGAAAGCCTTGTAGATGAACTCTTCACCGGCAATCTTGTACATGGGGGAGTCGCGCAGTTCGCTGCGGCCGGGCCATACGGGGCTGTCGGCAACTGCTTCGTTCACTACATCCCAGCAGTACACTACATCCTTGTAGCGGTTTACGATAGCCTGGATGTGATGCTTCATGTTGGCATAGAACTCTTCCTTGGGAAGGAGGTTGCCCTTTTCGTCCTGATACATCCAGGTGCCGATCTGGCTGTGCCACATGAGGGTGTGACCACGCATCTTGATGCCGTTGGCGCGGCAGAAGTCGGCAATCTTGTCGGCATTTTCCCAGTTGAATTCGCCCTTCTTGGGTTCGGTGGGCTGGGGTTTCATGTCGTTTTCAGCCGTGATGCTGTTGAACTCACGCAGGACCACCTTCATCTGTTCGGGATCCGTAACGTTCCGGATGTTCACAGCCACACCAATCTTGAAGTAATCCTTGTAGGCATCCTTCAGGCCGTCGGTGGGCTCGGGGATTTGGCGGGGACCCCATTGGGCCCGGGAAGGAAGGGCGCACAGCAGCAGTGCGCACATTCCGGCAAATAATAACTTCTTCATACAGTGATTATTGGTTATTGGAATCTTCGTGCTGTCTTTTGTCCCGGAAGTCCTGGAACTTGGTTTTGGCCTTCTGGGCATATTCGTTGGCGTTTTCCCTGGCCTCCTCAAGGACTTCCTTCACCTTGGGGGCTGCCTTTTCGTAAAGGTCCTTTGCGTTCTCTTTGGCTTCTTCGCAGGCTTCCTTTACCTTGGGTGCGGCCTTTTCGTACAGGCCTTTGGCTTCCTCTTTTGCCTTGTTGGCGGCATATTTGAGGGCTTCGCCGATGGAAACTTCACCATCGCCGTTAAAATCCATGGAATTTTTGGGTTTTTCTTCACTCATAAGACGTGCGTTTTTAATAACACGCCTAAGTTACAGAAATATTTTTACGAAAGCAAGAAAAAAGGTAAATCGTTTTACCTATTTGCACAACATGATGTCCAGAATCATCTTGTCGGTGGTTTTCATGCCGGCCGATCCAATGGCTCCAATATTTTGGATGGTCTTTTCCACATCGTCCTCCACAATGCCGTCGGTAGAGGGGATGCAGGTGCCCCTGAGGGCCAGTACGGCCGACTGGATGGCGCAGGAGACGCCGGAAGCCACTTTCATGGCGCAGCCCACTTTGGCGCCGTCGCACACCATGCCGGTGATGTTGCCGGCCATATTCTTGATGGCGGCGCTGATTTCCCTGTACCCGCCGCCCTGCAGATACACAATGCCGCAGGCGCTGCCGGTAGAGGCTACCACGCAGCCGCAAAGAGCGCTCAGCTTGCCCAGATAGTGCTTGATATGGATGGCCACCAGGTTGCTCAGGATCAGGGCCCGGGCCAGCTTTTCGTCATCTACGTTGTATTTGAGGGAATAGGCAATTACGGGCATGCTAACGGTAATGCCCTGGTTGCCGCTGCCGCTGTTGGACAGGGCCGGCAGGGTGCTTCCCGCCATGCGGGCGTCGGAGGCCGCCGCCGTGAGACCCATGGCGTAGCTTAAGAAGTCGTCCCCAAACACCTCTTTCTGGTTTTCCCGGATGGTCCGGCCCACATTCAGGCCGAAGTCTCCGTGTAGTCCCTCGATGGCCAGGGCCAGGTTCAGCCGCCGGTCGTCCAGGATAAATGCAATGTCCTCGTATCGGGCCGATGACGTGAAATCGCAGATGGCTTTAACCGTAAGGTCGTAGTTGTCGGAAGCCCGTTCCGCAGCGGCGGCGCCGGATTCCGAGCTCATCAGGATTTTATCGGCAAAACTGGTTTCCACAATTTTGTCGTGGTCGTCCTCGATGATGGCGTAGGCATGCGGGTCCACCTCGGCGCTGGCATGGGTGCCTCCGTCCACCGTAACGGTGGCTTTCACGTACAGCAGGCGGTCGATGGGGGCCACGGATATGCTCACTTTCTTCTCGGCCACCAGGGCTTTGGCGCGTTCCACGGCTTTTTTCGACAAGCCGGAGAGCACTTCCAGGCCATTGGCCGACCGGCCGCAGACGGCACCCAGCGCGGCGGCTACCGGAAGCCCCACCATGCCGGTGCCGGGGATGCCCACCCCCATGCCGTTCTTGAGGATGTTGCCGCTAACGGCCACTTCTATCCGGAAATCGGAATGCAGGCGCCACCCGGCTTCGCAGGTACAGTTATCGGCAATGATTTCCGTTGCCTTAGCCACGGCCAGCGCCACGGCGATAGGTTCGGTACACCCCAGTGCGGGTTTTACTTCCCGGTGGATGAGCTGGAGGATTTCTTGATATTCCATAGGTCTAAGTTACAGGCGAGGCCCAGCCGGTATTGGGTAAAGGGCCAGTCGCGGAATCCGTGCTGGAAATAGAAAAATGCTTCGAAATGACGGGAAATGTGCGCGTCCAGACGAATCTTCATCACCGACGGGGTGTCTCCGTCCCTTTCCCATCCCCAGTAGCTGCCCCATTGCGCGGAGAGGCGGGCTATGAGGGTATCCACCATGCCGATTACTCCGTACAGGCGGGCGTCGTTTTGCCGGCCGTTGTCCGTCTGCCAATAAAGCCAGCCAAAGTTCAGGCCGCCTTGCAGCTTGCGGACAAAACTGCCTTCCGGGAAGGTGTAGGACTTGGAGGCAATCAGGTCGAAGTGGTAACCCGGGGCGTCGTAGTGGCGGGCCCGGCCGAAATGGTCGCCGGATGCGGTTTTGAGGGCTCCGCGAATCATGATGTCCGGCCGCCAGCCCTTTTCTTCCAGCACCAGAATGTTGGTGGCAAAATACAGGTCGCCGGAATCATTTCCCGTCCCTGCCTGCTCCGGGCTCAGGCGACGCGCCTCGGCCACGGACGGCGACATCTGGTACCATTCGTGCACCTGCCCGTACACAGACAGGCTCACCCGGTGGGTCCAGAGCGGCACCTCTACATAGATGGACGGAGCCCAAGTATGGTCCTGCCCGTCGGCCAGGTGGCCTTTGAAGTAATTCCCGGCTACTTCTGCGCGGAGGGTGGGGGAGGGACGCATGAACAGGCCGTCCGGAACGGGGAAGGCGTTGGGGCCGAAGTAGGCGGGCGCTATCTTGGACGGGACGCTAAGGTCGGCCGTACGTACGGGCGTCTGCGCCCGGAGCAGCATCCCCGGGAGCAGCCAGAGCAGCAAAACAAGCCGGACAGGTTTCACGGTACTACAGCTCGCTGGCGAATTTTTCCTTTTTAATGCGTTTGCCGTGATTGATGCCGGGACCGCCTGCGGGAATGCCCACCGGGAACAGGACCACAGGCTCGTAGCCGGCTAATTCCGGGAACAGTTCCAGCACCTTGGCCGGGTCGAAGGAACCTACCCATACGCTTCCAAGGCCCAGATCGGCCGCTTCCATCATAATGTGTGTGCCCACGATGGACGCATCTACCTCGGCGCCGTTCTTGCCGTCGTACTTGCGCACCCAGGCGTCTTCCTTCTTGCAGGCCACCAGGAACACCACCGGAGCGCCATACAGATATTGCGTGGTTTTTCCCAGCTTCTCCATGGCTTCTTTGCTCTTGATAACCCATACGTGCACGGGTTGCCTGTTCATGGCCGTGGGAGCCAGCCTGGCTGCCTCCAGAATTTGGTCGATATCGGCCTGTGCCACTTCTGCATCGGCGAAAGAACGGCAGGAATAGCGCTCCTGCGCCAGCTTCAGAAAAGCAGAAGTTTCGGGTGTGGTCCGCTTTTTAACATCCGTAAAAGCTGCACGGTGATGGATGTGGGTAATATCGCTAAGGAACTGGAGGAATTTGCTCATAATATCTATTGGTTCGTGTTTATTCACCTATATTCACCGCAAGATAGTCATTTTTTGCAATTAATCCTTGCAGTTTAAGAAAAAAGTCGTACATTTGCAGTCCCGTTTCGGCGGACATTGAGATATGGTGTAATGGTAGCACTACAGATTCTGGCTCTGTCAGTGAGGG
>CAMJKI010000044.1 GCA_946406355.1 uncultured Bacteroidales bacterium
GTCCATCGGCCGCACCCTGGAGGAGAGCATCCTCAAGGCCATGCGCTCGCTGGAAAGCGGCTGCTGCCACATCCACAAGAAGAAATTCGACGACTGGAGCGAGGAAAAGCTCCTGGAATACATCTCCACCCCCACGGACGACCGCATCCACGCCATCGCCCAGTTGCTGCGCCTGAGAATTGACCTCTCCCGCATCTACGACCGCACCAAGATAGACATGCTCTTCCTGGAGAAAATCTACAACATTGTGCGGATGGAACGGAAGGTGAAGGCGGCGCCCGGCGACGTGGCTGTTCTCCGCGAGGCCAAGCGCATGGGCTTCGGCGACCAGTTCATCGGCCAGCTCTGGGGCTGGAAGGAAGCCGACGTCATCCGCCTCCGCTTCAAGGAAAACATCGTACCGGTGTACAAGATGATAGATTCCTGCTGCGCCGAGCACGAAACCTATGTCCCCTACTTCTACTCCACCTACGAGCAGGAGAACGAATCCATCCCCAGCCAGCGCAAGAAGATCCTGGTACTGGGCTCCGGCCCCATCCGTATCGGCCAGGGCGTGGAATTCGACTATTCCACCGTACATGCCATCTGGGCCATCCGGGAAGCCGGCTACGAGGCCATTATCATCAACAACAACCCGGAAACCGTGTCCACGGACTACACCATCTCCGACAAGCTTTACTTTGAACCGCTCACCACGGAGGATGTGATGAACGTGATTCACCTGGAGCAGCCGGACGGCATTATTGTGACGCTGGGCGGACAGACGGCTATCAACCTGGCCGGACCGCTGGAAGAGTTCGACGTGCCGCTCATCGGCACCGGCCTGGAGGCCATTGACAATGCCGAAGACCGCAAGCTCTTTGAGGCCATCATGCGCCGCACGGGCATCCGCCAGCCCAAGGCCCACGCGGTTACCAGCGTGGAAGAAGGCCTGCAGGCGGCCCACGACATCGGCTATCCGGTGCTGGTACGTCCCAGCTTCGTGCTGGGCGGCCGCGCCATGATGATTGTAGGCAACGACGACACCCTGCGTCACTACCTGCAAAACGCTGTGGAAATCAACGAGAAATCCCCCGTTCTGGTGGACAAGTATATCCAGGGCAAGGAAACCGAGGTGGACGCCATCTGCGACGGCAAGGACGTTTTCATCCCCGCCATCATGGAGCACGTGGAGCGCACCGGCATCCATTCCGGCGACTCCATCAGCGTGTATCCTTCCTTCAGCCTGAGCGCCAAAGTGAAGCAGGAGATTATCGACGACACCGTGAAGCTGGGCCGGGAAATCGGCATTGTGGGCCTGTTCAACATCCAGTTCATCGTGGACAGCAACGAGGATGTGTACGTAATTGAGGTGAACCCGCGAAGCTCCCGCACCGTGCCGTTCATCTCCAAGAGCACCGGCATCCCCATGGCCAAAATCGCCACGCGGGTAATGTTGGGAGAGTCCCTGAAGGATCAGGGCATCACGGAGGTGTATTTCCCGGAGCGGAAGAAGCATTTCGTGAAAACGCCGGCTTTCTCCTTCGGCAAAATCAAGGGTATCGATACCTACCTTTCCCCGGAAATGAAGTCCACGGGCGAAGCCATCGGCTACGACAAGTCGCTGAACCGGGCCCTGTACAAGTCGCTGCAGGCCAGCGGCATGGACATCAAGTCCTACGGCACAGTGTTCGCCACCATCGCCGACAAGGATAAGGAGGAAGCCCTGCCGCTCATCCGCCGCTTCTACAACCTGGGCTTCAACATAGAGGCCACCAAGGGCACCGCCAAGTTCCTGAAGGAGCACGGCATCCGCACCAAGTGGCTCAAGAAGCTGCAGGAAGGCAGTGACGAAATTTACCAGGCGCTCCGCAAGGGCCATGTGAAATACGTGATCAACACCATCGACCTGAACCAGAAGAGCAGCCACCTGGACGGCTACGGCATCCGCCGCTGCGCCGTGGAGAACAACGTAACCATCTTCACCGCCCTGGAAACCGTCCGCGTGCTACTGGATGTCCTGGAAGAAATCACCTTGGGCATTTCCACCATTGACGAAGAGTATAAATAGCATGTTGCTGCTATTGCCAAAACCTAAATCCCTCCCAATCCTCAGCGCTTCGCGCTTTGTTGGGCCCCTCCCGTTCACAAAGCCACGGGCGGCTATGGGTTTTGGCAACAGCAGCAACATGCCAAGATTATTTCTATGATTAAGCAGAATTATACAATAGCGGAGAATAAGCTGGTGGCAAGCGATACCTACCGGCTGGTGCTGGCGGGGAAAGGAACCACGGACGGCGAATTCGTTCACCTGGAGATTCCGGGCTTCTACCTGCGGAGGCCGCTTTCGGTGTGCGATGCCGAAGACGGGAAAATGATGCTGTTGTATAAGACGGTAGGTGAAGGAACCAGGGTTCTGGCCCAGCAGCCTGCAGGGACGGTAATCAGCGTGCTGGAGGGGCTTGGAAAGGGTTTTGATGCCGATGCCTGCAAGGGAAAAGCCCTGCTGGTGGCGGGCGGTCTGGGCGCCGCGCCGCTGTACCTGCTGGCCAAAAAGCTGAAGGCGCAGGGCAAGAAAGTGACGGTGGTACTGGGCTTCAACAAGAAAGAGGAGATTGTGCTGGAACAGGAATTCAAGGCCCTTTGCGACAGCTTTGCCCTGGCTACGCTGGACGGATCGGCCGGCACTAAAGGCTTCGTGACCGATGCCCTGAAAGCCCTGCAGCCGGAATATGATTACTTCTACACCTGCGGGCCGATGGTGATGATGAAAGCCGTCTGCAGCCTGCTGGAAGGGCCCGGCGAAGCCTCGCTGGAAGAAAGGATGGGCTGCGGAGCGGGCTTCTGCTACGGCTGCAGTATCCAGACAGCCGGCGGACCGCGCCGCGTGTGCAAAGACGGCCCCGTATTCAAAAAGGAGGAGATACTATGGTAAAGGACCTTTCGGTAAATCTCTGCGGACTGCAGCTGCAGAATCCGGTGATTCCGGCCAGCGGCACCTTCGGCTTCGGCCTGGAACTGGCAGGAAGCATGGACCTGAACGTGCTGGGAGCCATTTCCCTGAAGGGAACCACCCGGGAAGCCCGTTACGGCAATCCGGTCCCCCGCATTGCGGAGGCGCCCCATGGCATGCTCAATTCCGTGGGCCTGCAGAATCCCGGCATCGACGTGCTTGTAAACGAAAAGGTGCCGGCGCTGCGAAAGATTTACCGGCAGGGCGTCATTGCCAACATCAGCGGCTTTTCCGTGGAAGAGTACCGGGAATGCTGCGCCAAGGCCGATGCATGCGAGGGTATCGACCTCCTTGAAGTGAACGTCTCCTGCCCCAACGTGCACGGGGGCGGCCTGGCCTTCGGCACATCGGCCAAGGCGGCGGCCGAAGTAACTGCAGCGGTAAAGGCGGTATGCAAAAAGCCCGTCTTTATCAAGCTGAGCCCCAATGTAACGGATATTGTGGAAATTGCCCGTGCCTGCGAAGACGCCGGAGCCGATGGTTTAACCCTGGTGAACACTTTCCTGGGCATGCGCATCGACATCGTGCGGCGCCAGCCCATTCTGGCCAACAAGATGGGCGGCTTTTCCGGTGCTGCCATCTTCCCCATCGCCCTCAGGATGGTCTATCAGGTGGCGCACGCCTGCAAGATTCCCATCATGGGTTGTGGCGGCGTAGCCAGTGCCCGCGACGTGATTGAGATGATGATGGCCGGCGCCACCGCCGTCCAGGTGGGGGCCGAAAATCTGCGGAACCCCTTCGCCTGCCCGGAAATCATCGCCGAACTCCCCGCCGTTATGGAGCAGCTTCACATTGACGCACTTAAAGACATTATTGGAACCGTATGAACCGAGACGTTATCATAGCCTGTGACTTTCCCAACCGGGAAACCACCCTGGCCTTCCTGGACCGCTTCCAAGGCGGCAGGAAGCCGTTTGTAAAAATCGGCATGGAGCTGTTTTACGGCGCCGGGCCTGAGATTGTGCGGGAAATCAAGGCCCGCGGACACCGGATTTTCCTGGACCTGAAACTCCACGACATCCCCAATACGGTGAAAAAGGCCATGCAGGTACTCTCGGCCCTGGATGTGGACATGGTAAACGTGCACGCCGCCGGCACCGTGGCCATGATGCGTGCCGCCCTGGAAGGCCTTACCCGGGCCGATGGTACGCGCCCGCTGCTGATTGCCGTAACGCAGCTCACCTCCACCTCGCAGGAGGCCATGCAGCAGGAGCTCCTGATAGGGGCGGGCATCAACGAAACCATCGTAAAATATGCCCGGAACGCCCAAGATGCCGGCCTGGACGGCGTGGTCTGCTCCCCGCTGGAGGCAGCCATGGTGAAAGAGGCCTGCGGCAGCAGCTTCCTCACCGTTACCCCGGGCATCCGTTTTGCCGATGCGGCCAAGGACGACCAGGTGCGCATCACTACCCCCGCCCGAGCCCGGGAAATTGGCTCCGACTTCATTGTGGTGGGCCGTCCCATCACGGCCGCAGATGATCCTGTGGCCGCCTACGAGCGTTGTTTAGAAGAATTTGTCTAGCATTATATGGAACGTACAATAGCCAAAGAACTCCTTTCCATCGGCGCCGTTTTCCTGCGCCCGGAACAACCGTTTACCTGGGCCAGCGGTATCAAAAGCCCTATTTACTGCGACAACCGGCTCACCCTGTCGGCCCCTGGGGTACGCACCAGGATAGAAGCCGGCCTGGCCGATCTGGTGCGTCGCTACTATCCCGACTGCGAGATGCTCATGGGCACCTCCACGGCCGGCATTGCCCACGCGGCCATTACCGCCACCCTGCTGGGCCTGCCGATGGGCTATGTGCGAGGCGAAGCCAAAACCCACGGCCGCACCAACCGGATTGAGGGCCGCATGGATCCCGAAACCAAAGTGGTTGTTGTAGAAGACCTTATCTCTACCGGCGGCAGCGCCATCGAATGCGTGGAAGCCCTCCGCGAAGCCGGAGCCAAGGTGTTGGGCATCGTGAGCATCTTCACCTACGGCATGCAGAAAGGGCTGGACCGGATAGCGGAAGCCAAAACCGAGAATCATTCGCTCTGCAACCTGGACGTGCTGGTGGACGTGGCCGTGAAGGAAGGCCGCATTGCCCCGCAGTGGAAAGACCGCATCCTGGCTTTCCGCGACAACCCCTCTGACGAATCTTGGATTAACAAATAGCCCGGCATATGAAACACTTGATCGACCCGATGGACCTCACCAAAGAGGAACTGGACCAGATTATCGCCCTGGCCGAAGACATCATCGCCAACCGTGAAAAATACCAGGAGTCGCAGCGGCACCGGAAGCTGGCCACGCTCTTTTACGAGCCCAGCACCCGTACCCGACTCAGCTTTACATCGGCCATGATGGAACTGGGCGGCAACGTCCTGGGCTTTTCCGACGCCAAAAACACGTCGGTGAGCAAGGGAGAGACCGTACAGGACACCGTGCGCGTTGTAGGTTGTTTTGCCGATGTAATAGCCATGCGCCACCACATCGAGGGTGCCCAGCTGTACGCCACGGAGGTGTCCCGCGTTCCCATTATCAACGCCGGCGACGGCTCCCACAGCCATCCCACCCAAACGCTTACGGACCTCCTTACCATCAAACGGGAACTGGGACATATCGACGGCATCACCATCGGCTTCTGCGGCGACCTCCGCTTCGGCCGTACGGTACATTCGCTCATCAAGGCACTGTCCCGCTTCCAGGATATCAAGGTAATCCTCATCGCTCCGGACGAGCTCAAGCTGCCCGACTACATCAAACAGGACGTTTGCGACCGCCTGGGCATCCAATACCGGGAAGTGGCCACCATGGAAGAGGTAATGCCGGAACTGGACGTGCTTTACATGACGCGCGTACAGCAGGAACGTTTCCTGGACCAGGACGAGTTCGACCGGGTAAAAGACAGCTTTGTACTGGATGCCACCCGCCTGTCCACGGCCAAGGAAAAGATGGCCGTCCTGCATCCCCTGCCGCGGGTGAACGAGATTCTCACCGAGGTGGACAACGACCCCAGAGCCGCCTACTTCCGCCAGGTAGAGAATGGTAAATTCGTCCGTATGGCCCTCATCACCAAACTGCTGGAATGGAAGGACGATCCTTCTCACAGCATGCCCACCGGCGAAGAGCCCATCTACGATCCGGAACTCCGCTGCACCAACCGCAAGTGCATCTGCAACAACGAGCACGCGCCCCACAAGTTCCGCCGCACCGAAAGCGGCACCCTGCGCTGCTGGTACTGCGATTCCAAAATTAAGTAATCCGTTGGTTTTAGATACTCTAAGGGGTTTCTGCAGGCCAAATTATTTAGCCGATGCCCGCAGAAACCCCTTAGAGTATCCAGATTTTCAGAACTAGAATGTGGGGAAAACGATGCTGGTAACCGGTTCCAGGGTAATCTCGTCGTAGGTGCCGTTCGGCGACTCTGCGCGGAAGGTAGTTGTTTTGTCACCCATCCTTACAGGGAACTTCCAGATAACACCGGTGGGTTCTCCCGTATAGGAGGCTCCCCGGATCACCTGGCCCTGGCAGGTAACCTTCAGCGAAGGGGCATTGGAATAGACCGTGAGGGTTAAGTCCAGCATGGGAGGACAGTATTTCAGCCGTTTGTTAGCAATGTGTACCACTTCTTCCTCCTTGTTCCACCAGGCTTTGTACAGGTAGAATACATCCTTTTTTACACTGCGGTCCCGGGTAATCAGCCCCTTGTCATTGGTGTATTTCCGCTTGTCGTTATAGATGAAAGCGTAGCCGTTGTTGCAGTCCAGGAAACCCTCCATACGGCTGGCCACGGCAAAGTCGAACATCACCCAGATGGAAGTGAAATTCAGGAAAGGAGCCTGGGCAATCTGCTGGGCGAAGGCTTCATGGGCCAGGTTGCCGTATTCCTCAAAATGCAGGCTGTCCGACGGATCCCGTCTCACATCCTCGGCCTTCCAGGTATGGCAATAGGGATTGATGCCCACGCCGTATTCCGACAAGTTTACTATGCCCATGTTTTTCTGGATCCACTCTATGTCGTCGGCCAGGCCCCAGAACTTGCCATAGTTGTAGTACCAACCGTGGTAGCGGTTTTCGGAATAATAATCGGCCTTGAGTTCCGTATAGAAGTCCCGCTGGAACATGGAGTCGTCGGTGAGGCCCACGAAGCGGGAAGAATCCAGCTGCTTGGTAAAATCGTACAGACGAGCGGTCTCGTCCACAACGCGGCGGGCGTCCAGCGAACCTTGCAGCTTGCCGGAAACATTGCCCCAGCTGTCCAGCTCGTTCCACATGCCCCAGAAAACGATGGAGGGATGGTTGTACAGGGAGGTGACCATCTCCTGCATCTGCTGAAAAATATTGTTGAAATAGGCGTCGGAGGCGTTTTCGCCGCAGTTGTTCACCCAGGGAATCTCCGTCTGCACAATGATGCCCATGCGGTCGCAGAGACGGAAGGCATAGTCGTTGTGCGGGTAGTGGGCCAGGCGCAGGAAGTTGGCACCCAGCTCCCGGACAATCTCATAATCGGCGTCGTAATCGTCCTGCCAAAGGGCCGATGCCTTGCCGTCCTTGTCCTGGTGCATGCTTACGCCGCGCAGCGGATAGGACTTGCCGTTAAGCTGGAAGCCCTTGACGATGTCCATAGCATAATAGCGGAAGCCCACCTCGGTCTGTGCCTGGTCTTTGCCGGCCTTTACGGAAACGGTGTAAAGATACGGATCCGGCTTGCCGTTCCACAGGTGCGGCTGTTCCAGGGTAAAGTCCCAGGCCACATCGGCCGATGCGCCGGCAGCGACGGAGACCGTTTCACTGTGGGAAAGCACTTCGGCCCCTTCGGCATCGCTGAGCGTCCACACCACCTCTACGGGTGCATCGGCCTGGGAAGCGTTGCAAATGCGGGTTTCGGCCTTGCCCACGGCCTTTTCATCGGAAACCTCCAGCTGCGAAACGTGCAGGCGGTACAGGCCGAAAGCATCCGGAGAAATGTGCACGGGAGGGCACTCCAGCAGCCATACGGGATTATGCAGGCCGCCGTTCTTGTTGAAGTCGGAAGTAAGCGGAATGCGGTCCAGGTTTTCGGAGTTGTCGCAAATGACTTCCAGCACGTTCTTGCTGCCGGTAAGCTTCCCCGTAAGGTCTACCCAGAACGGCGTATAGCCGCCGCTGTGCTCCTTCAGCAGCTCTCCGTTCAGGAAAACCTGTGCGCTCTGCGCCGCACCTTCAAAGAGAAGATAGCGGGGCTCCTTTGCCTTGGGCAGGGTGGTCTTGTAATGGGCCGTTCCCCGGTAATAGGAAGGGGAATGACCGTCCTGGGCGTTATAGGAATGAGGTATACTCACCTTCTCCCAAGATTCGCCGTCCTTGCTGAAAGACCACTCCACCAGGGCCTTTCCGTTCACCGGACGGTCGGTCCAGGCGGCTTTCTTCTGCCCGCAGGAAACCATAAGCAGCAGGGCTGCCACCAAAAGGAAATAACGGTATTGTTTCATATTACTGTTTCTTGGCGGTTTGTTCCGGAGCTGTTCCCGTAAGCTTCTCAAACTCGGCTTCTTCCAGCATGTGACAGTTGCCGTTGAAACGAGCGCCCAGTTCTACCTGGAGCCGTTTGATGTGAAGGTCTCCCTCCACACTGCATCCGGCTTTCAGGTTCAGGGTATCTTTTACAAAGAAGTTGCCCTTCATGGTTCCGCAGAAATCCATGTTCTGGCAAATTACATCGCCGGTAAGAGTAGCCTTCTCCCCCACTACCACACGCCCTTTGGAGATGAGTTTTCCGTCAAAGGAGCCGTCTATCCGAACGTCTCCGGGAGCCTGGATTTCTCCCTTGACCAGTGTGCCGGCCGAAATGCGGCTCACTTCGTTCACATTCACTGTGGGTTCCATTTTCGTTGCCATATAATAATATATTATTACAAGCCTTTGCCGTGACAGTTCTTATACTTGAGTCCACTGCCGCAGGGGCAGGGGTCGTTGCGGCCAACCCGCTTGTCCACACGCACCGGCGTACGGGCCTGCTGCTCCCCGTTGGTGGAGAGCTGGGAAGGATCCGTATGGCGCATCTGCTGCAGGTTCCGGTTGGGCTGCTGGGCCGGACGGGCCTCGCGGGCGTCGGAAGCGTCACGCAGCGGGATGAAGGCACGCAGCAGGAAAGTGAGCACCGCCTCGTTCAGCTGTTCCAGCATGTCGGAGAACAGGTTGTAGCTTTCCAGTTTGTACACCACCAGCGGGTCTTTCTGCTCGTATGCAGCGTTCTGTACGCTCTGGCGCAGGTCGTCCATGTCGCGCAGGTGCTGCTTCCAGTACTCGTCAATATGGTAGAGGATGATATTGCGGCTGAGGGCCTTGGCAATTTCCCGGCTTTCGGTTTCGTAAGCTTTCTTCAGGTTTACGCTCAGGGAAAGCTGGCGCTTGCCGTCCGAGATAGGAATGGCAATGTTCTCGTACATGCTCCCCTGCTTCTCGAACACGGTCTTGATAATGGGGTTCACCTTCTGGATCATGGTCTCCATACGGCGGTTGTACACCTCCTGCATGTGCTCGGAGAGCTTTTCGGCAATATCCTGCTTCTTGGCATCGGCATAGAAGGCCTCGTCAAAGCCCAGGTCGATGGAAAGCTTGCCGATTACGAACTCCTCGAAAGCCTCGTACGGCATGCCCTCGGCCTGCTCGGCCAGGATGTTGGCCGTATCCTGCATCATGTTCTGCACGTCAATTTCGATGCGCTCACCCGACAGGGCGTTGCGGCGGCGGGCATAGATGGCTTCACGCTGGTAGTTCATTACGTCGTCGTACTCCAGGGTGCGCTTGCGGTAGCCGAAGTGGTTCTCTTCCACTTTCTTCTGGGCGCCTTCGATGCTCTTGGAAAGCATGCCGCTCACCAGGGCCTCGTTGTCTTCCATGCCCAGTTTATCCACCACGCCGGCAATACGTTCGGAGCCGAACTTACGCATGAGGTCGTCTTCCAGGGAAATGAAGAAGCAGGAGCTTCCCGGGTCTCCCTGACGTCCGGCACGGCCGCGGAGCTGACGGTCTACACGGCGGGAATCGTGACGGGACGTGCCGATGATGGCCAAACCGCCGGCGGCCTTCACTTCCGGGGAAAGCTTGATATCGGTACCACGGCCCGCCATGTTGGTGGCGATGGTCACCTTGCCGCTCTGGCCGGCCTGGGCCACGATTTCGGCCTCCCTTGCGTGCTCCTTGGCGTTGAGCACATTGGGATGCAGGCCTCTCATTCGCATCATGCGGGCCAGCAGCTCACTGGTTTCCACATCGGTGGTACCCACCAGGCAGGGCCTTCCGGCCTCCGAGAGTTCCACCACGCGGTCGATGACGGCGGCGTATTTGGCTTTCTTGGTCTTGTAGATAACATCGTCCTGGTCGTCGCGGATTACCGGACGGTTGGTGGGGATAACCACCACATCCAGCTTGTAGATGTCCCAGAACTCACCGGCTTCCGTTTCTGCCGTACCGGTCATACCGGCCAGTTTGTGGTACATACGGAAGTAATTCTGCAGGGTAACGGTGGCGAAGGTTTGCGTGGCGGCTTCCACCGTAACGTTTTCCTTGGCCTCCACGGCCTGGTGCAGACCGTCGCTCCAGCGGCGGCCTTCCATGATACGGCCGGTGCTCTCGTCCACAATCTTCACCTTGTTGTCCACTATCACGTAGTCGATGTCCTTGGTGAACATGGCATAAGCCTTCAGGAGCTGGATTACGGTGTGCACACGCTCGCTCTTGAGGGAGAAGTCTTCCATCAGGGCATCCTTCTTTTCGGCCTTTTCGGCGGGAGTAAGGCTGGCGTCATGGGTAATTTCTGCAATGGCCGATCCCATGTCCGGGAGCACGAAGAAGTTGGGGTCGCTTACGCTGCCGGCCAGGGCATCGTGGCCCTTGTCCGTCATATCTACCGAGTTAAGCACCTCATTGATAACGAAATACAGCTCATCGGTAACCTGCGGCATCTCGCGCTCGTTGTCCTGCAGGAAGTAGGCTTCGGTCTTCTGCATCAGCTGCTTCATGCCGGGTTCGCTCAGGAACTTGATGAGGGGCTGATACTTGGGAAGGCCCTTGTGGCAGCGGAACAGGAGTTTGCCGCCTTCCTTTTCATCGCCGGCGGCGATGAGCTTCTTGGCCTCGTTCAAAGTAGTATTGATAAGGGCGCGCTGCTTGTTGTACAGGTTTTCCACATAGGGCCGGTACTCCATGAACTGCTCGTCGCCGGCGGCCTTGGACATCGGCCCGGAAATGATGAGCGGGGTACGGGCGTCGTCGATGAGCACGGAGTCCACCTCGTCCACAATGGCAAAGTGGTGTTTGCGCTGCACCAGGTCTGTCTGGCGAACGGCCATATTGTCTCTCAGATAGTCAAAGCCGAACTCGTTGTTGGTGCCGAAGGTGATATCGCAGTTATAGGCGCGCTTGCGGGCTTCTGAATTGGGCTGGTGCTTGTCGATACAATCCACGGACAGGCCGTGGAACTGATACAGCGGGCCCATCCACTCACTGTCTCGCTTGGACAGGTAGTCGTTCACGGTAACCACATGCACACCCTTGCCGGCCAACGCGTTCAGGAAAACGGGCAGGGTGGCCACCAGGGTTTTACCCTCACCGGTGGCCATTTCGGCAATTTTACCCTGATGCAGGACTATACCGCCGATAAGCTGTACGTCGTAATGCACCATGTCCCAGGTAATCTCATTGCCGCCGGCCACCCAGTGGTTCTTCCAGATGGCCTTGTCTCCCTGGATTTCCACGAAATCGCGGCCCTGGGCAGCCAGGTTTTTGTCGAATTGGCTGGCTTCTACCTCGATGGTTTCGTTCTGGGCAAAGCGCCGTGCCGTGGACTTTACAATGGCGAAGGTTTCCGGAAGCACCTCCGTAAGGATTTTCTCGATAGCCTCGTCCTCTTCCTTCACCAGTTTGTCGGATTCGGTGGCCAGGGCCTCCTTCTCACTCACGGGAATGTCCTTTTCCAGTTCTTCCTTAATTTCTGCAATACGGTCTTCCAACGGTTTTTCCACCGCGGTAATCTTTTCGCGGATGGCGGCGCTGCGGGCGCGGAGTTCGTCGTTGGAGAGTTGGTCGATATCGGGATACAGCTGGAGGATCTGGTCCACAACCGGCCGGATGGCCTTCATGTCACGGTCGCTCTTGCTGCCGAAAAGTTTCTTAAGAATGTCTGCTACTGCCATTTTTCACTAAATTGTTTAATCTTACAAAGTTAAGGATTTCCGCCGGATTAAACAAATACCGTTCCCTTGCGGGAAGTCTGTCATTCTGGCAGTCTACCCCGGCAGAATGCAAACGCTTCACTCCCTGCACTTTGCGTGTTTCCCGGTGCAATTTTATTTGCACCGGGAAACACTTAATCTGCTAATTCTGAAATGGTTACGTTCCGCTAGGTCCGGGAGCGGCTGCGGTGGGCACGGATTTGCGGAAGCTGCCTGCAGAGACTGCGGAAGTGCCTGAAGGGAAGCAGGCTGCGGTATTTCACAGCTTTCACCAGGGTGAAAAGGCACACAAAGAGGAAGCGTTCCCAGAGGGGCCGGTTAATGTCACAAAGCCGAACCAGCGAGCCCACGCGGTAGTTGCGGTCGATGATGCGCTCCCGGGACTCCTGCCGCTGCGCCCGGTCGTGCACGGCCCGGGCCTCCGGCACCACCCCCACTTTCCAGCCATGGTAATGCGCCCGGTGGCACCAGTCGTCGTCCTGCCCGTAATACGGAAACAGCTCACTGAAAAGGCCGATCTGCCTTATTGCTTTCACCGGCATTAACCAGTGCGCAGCCATGATGCGCGGAACGCTAAATACAGGGGGCGCTGCCCCCTCATACACCCCCGCGGCCTTTTCGCCTTTCCGTATTTGACTGTCGGCAAATACCCGGCCCGGCCGGGCGCCTGCTGGCGCCTTGTCCCTTCGATTCAACGACAATGCGGGGGCATTTGGGGGCATTTTTGCACCCGAACGGAAAAGTTTGCCGAACTGAGGGTCAAACTGGATGCCGTCGGCCTGAAGTTGCAGGGGGCTCAGGACGGCAAAGTCCGGATGGGCCTCAGCGGCGGCTACCAGAGTTTCCAGGGCGCCTTCTTCCAGCCAGGCATCCTGGTTCAGCAGGTACACATAGTCGTAGTTATGAGCCAGCGCATAATCGAAACCCAGATTGTTGCCGCCGGTGAAACCCAGGTTATCGGCACTGCGCACCAGATGAACCTGCGGGAAATGCGCCTGAATGTAGTCGGCCGATCCGTCTGTGGAGTCATTGTCCAGCACATACACATCCCTTGTGGCCACAGAAGAAAGGCATCTCTCCAGCCAGTGCATACCGTTGTGGGTGACAAGTATGACAAGGACACGCTTCATGAGAACAGCTTGCGGTAAAGCATCCTCAGTTTCCAAGCCAGCGACCAGCGGGAGGCCTTTTGGAAAGAGCGCTGCAGGCGCCGATATTCCACCGTCTGGCATGGGTCGCAGAAATACTTGGCATACAGCGCCTTATGCTTTTCCCAAAGAGCCCGGCGAATATCGGCTAAAGCCTCGTCGGAAATGCCGTGGTTCCGGGAATGACGGCGGGTACGATAGTAAAAGCAGACGGAGGGCAGGCGCAGCACCCGGGGCTCGTGGTCCAGCTGCTCGAAAAACGTCAGCCAGAAGTCCCAGTCCTCGTAGCCGGTCTTGAACGAAGGGTCGAAGGAAACGGAGAGATGCCCGGTCACGCCGGGCATGACGGAAGCCTCCGTACCCGTCATGTCCGGCTCCGGCCGGTCACCTCCCGCCATGACGGCGGAACGGCGGAAGAAGCAGCTGATATACAGGCAGTTGCTGGCCAGCATGGTGTCCATGGAGAAAGGCGGAAGATCCCAGGTGGTTTCGGCGCCGAAGCGCTCGGCCTTGCCGTAAACCACATCCAGCGAAGGATCCAGCTTGAAGGCGGCCATGGCTGCATCCATGTAATGCGGATCCAGCAGGTCATCGGCATCCAGGAAAAGGATATACTCCCCTTCTGCCAGCTCCAGACCGCGGTTCCGGGCGACGGCCACCCCCACATTTTCCTGGAAAACCACCGGGACGAAACGTTTGTCGGCCGCACAGAAATCGCTTACCACATTCATGGAAGCGTCGGTGGAACCGTTTTCCACAATCAGGCACTCCCAGTCCTCGAAGGTCTGGTCCATCACACTCTTTAGCGTCTGCGGCAAATACTGTCCCAGGTTGTAGCTGGGAATGATGACACTCACGGTACTCATTGCAAAGCCTCCTTGATAAAATCCATGGAACGGGTCCTGAGCGCGGCCAGGGCAGCATCGGCGGAAGAATAGTTTATCGGCTTGGCCGGCAGGGCGCCGCCCGGAGGAACCATCCGTCCTTCCAGGCCGATGGCGGAGAGCAGGCTCCGGATCCGGTCATCCGCCCGCGTACCCGTTTCCACGTAATAAAACACTTTGTGATACAGCAGGGAAACCGCAACCCCGTGAAAGGATGTGGTTACCACGGCGGAAGCATCCCGGATCAGGGAAATGAATTCACCCGGCCCGTAGCGGTTGCTTCCGGCCGAATAAGGCTCCCGGGCTACGGAAATCACCTTTCGCTGCCCCAGCGTGGCGGCCAACTCCCGAACGGCCGGATTGTCGATGGCTTCATAGGTGAATACATAAGACTCCCCTACCCGCCTGTAGGCGGCCAGTTTGTCCAGAATGGAACGGCCGGCCAGCAGCACCGGGTCCAGCGTAAGCACCGAAGGAATATTCCAGGCGGCAAGACGCTCCTGCAGGGACTGCTCCCGTACGCCAATCCGGTAGAAATTGCGCATATAGCGCTGGAACTCGGCCGACTGGGCATCTGACAGCGGAACGGATCCGTCGCTGGCCGCATAAGCGATGTTCCGGGTGGCCGAAAACTGTCTCCCGGCAGCAAAAAACATCGGATCCAGGCCCTTGCAGATACGGGGATTCCAAATCTGGTCACTGCCGAAGAATACGGCATCCAGCCCACCGCTGCCATCGGGAATCAGGGGCAAGGCCTCGTGGAACTGGCGGAAAGCCTTCTCCCGCCGACGGGCACCCCAATAGCGGAACGGCAGCCGCAACAGGATGGATGGCTTTTTCAGGTAATAGGGCTTGAGAATTCTATACGGTTCCGTAAGATAGGAGGGCCGATAATCTATCACCCGAACGTCCAGTCCCTGCCCGGAGAGCACCTCCACCAGGCAGCGGCACTGCAACGCCGCCCCATAATTGCTGGCGGCAGAAAATGTGACAATTCCTGCTTTCATTTACGGAAGCGTTTCTTTACAGCCCAAATCCATTGTTCCAGCTTATAATTGAGGGATTCCCGTCCATAGCGTCCCAGCACAAAGGCAAATCCTTTGCGAAGATAAGCATTTTCAAACGATTTTGCGAAGCGGTTGGGCTTGGTGGGACGGACCAGGTTACGTTGCAGAACCTTTTGGACATCAACAGCCTGCCGCTGGCATGCATCCGGGAAATCGGAACAAAAAGCAGCTCCGGCAGGGGTATTGGCCAACAGCAGCGAACAGCCCCGGTTGTCGTCGGCAAAGCCCGGCAGCACTTTTTCCACGCCCCAGCAATCGGCCATAGTGATATCCGAAGACCGGTGCAAAGAGGCAAACGGGCAGGTTCCACAGGAAGGCCTGAGCATCAGGTGCCGATAAAAAAGGAAGGTGTAACGGTCTCCCGTATAGGTCTTTCCATCCGCAAAAACGAGCCTTTCCTGATGCTCATGCCAACCCAGGGAAGGATCGCGGAACAGGGCCTCCCGCACCGGAGCGCCGGCCTGATCGGCCGCATAGGCCAGATAGCCTTTCCAGACGGCCGGAGCGGGCACGCCGTGACATACGATATCGGCCAGCAGCAGCCTTTCCCGATAAGGGGCACAAAGCGAGCCGATGCCGGCACACTGACAGGGCGTACCGGTAAACAGCACCTTCCGTCCGGCCTTCAAATCCTGAAGAACCTGCTGCGGGATGCCTTCCATATCGCTCTGCACGTATTTGGACAGCCGCAAAGGCTCCAGCCCCTCCGGCGTGGTCACGCGGCGGTGACGGACAGTCGAATCTTCATCAATGGCGGCCCCATATACTACATAGCCCTCCCGAAACGCTTTTCGCATCAGGGCAGCGGCCAGCCCTCCGCTCTGACTCCGGTCCATCAGTTCCGGAAAGCGGATGGCTTCGGCGCTTGTCACTACGGGAGCCGTTACCGGTTTGAAGGCGCAGATCTTTTCGCACAGTCCGCAGTCCACACACAGGGTCCTGTCCACCACCGGGTAACGGAAGCCCATTCCGTCGGCCTCCATCCGGATGGCACCGTGGGGACAGGCCGCAGCACAGGCGCCGCAGCCGCAACAGTCCTCCCTATGCGCAAGCTTAATCATGACGCGCGAAGATTCGCCCGGCCCAGTCCTGCCTTTCTTTCCTGGAAAAACCCAGAAGCCAGATGGTCAGGCCGGTAAGCGCCAAAGAGCAGAAAGCGTGCACCAGGAAGCCCCACCAGGTATCCAGCGGAAGCACGCGGGAAAGGCCCCATCCGGCGGTCATCGCCACCAGAACCACCAGAAATTCGTTCAGCAGCACCTCCCGGAGGAAACGTCCCACCGGCAGGCCGATCATCCCCCGGAGCATATACAGCCGGGCCACCAGGCAGCCCAGCGCCACCCCGATGGCCACCCAGTAGATGCACTGGGCGGGAGCGCCCAGTTCCAGGCACAGCCAGGCAATGGGTATATTCAGCAGCTGGATACCGCCCACCAGCAACTGATAATTGCGGATATCGCCGGTGGCCAGCATGGCGGTTATCATGGTATAGGACACGGCCTCCACCATCAGGTACATGAGAATCAATCGGATAAAGAGCACGGCGTCCGGCGGCACGGCATCGGCTCCCAGCCACAGATCTACCAGGAAGCGCGCATTGAAAAAGACGGGGCATACCACCAGCAACAGCAGGTACACACTCATGCGGGAGCCCTTGAAAACCAGGTGCATCATATAGTCCCGGTCCCCGCTGGCGTACGACTTGGTAATCTGGGGATTAATGGCCGTAGTGAAACTGGTGACAAACTTCTGCACCGTGCCGTTCACCTGCGAAGCCAGCAGCCAGGAGGCATTGGCCACCGGGCCGAAGAAAATGTTCAGCAGCTGATTGCCACCCTGGTCGCGCAGTATGCCGGAGCCTGAGCCGATGAAATTCCAGCCGGCAAAGGAGAACATCCGTCCGAAGAGCGTCCTATCCAGCTTCCAGTCATACCGGGCCTCCGGAAAATGCCGGCGGCAGAAGACGCCGTAGGCCAGTCGGGTAAAGAGGCTCACCAGCGCCAGCAGCGCGGCGTACAGCACCAGCTTATCCAGCGGAGAAACGGCAATACAGATGGCTACAGCCAGCTTTCCCACTCCTTCGAAGATGCTGATGTACGCAAAAGCGTCCATCCTTTCCCGGGCAATGATATCGGCATTGTAAGGCACGCTGATCAGCTGGATAACCAGGGAAACCAGGGAGAACTGGAACACCCAGCGGGCGGCGTCCATCCGTTCCGGCGGCACCTGCATCTGGCTGTTCAGCCACCACAGGCCCACGGTCTCGGCCAAAAGCACAATAATGGCCGATAAAACCAACTGGATGGAAACGGCGGTGGAGAAGACCTTCCGGAGCTCACTCCCCTCCTCTTCCCGGCCCAGCTCAAAGGTAATGAAGCGGCTGATGGCGGCCGACATGGAGCCCGTAAACACCGTAAACAGGGTTACTACCCCCGCCACAGCGCCATAAATGCCAAAGTCCTCCGTACCCAGGGCCCGCAGGACCACGCGGGAAGTAACCAGCCCCACCAGCATCAGCACGAACATCCGGAAATACAGAAGGACCGTATTCTTTGCGATCCTTCTGCTGTTGTCCGATATGTTTAAACTGTTATTCAGGTTTGTAAGAGTCCTTGAGGGAAGTGGTCTTGTTGAAGACGGGGTGCTCCGGCGTGGCGTCCTTGTCCAGGACATAGTAGCCGGTGCGCTCGAACTGCACGGCGATGCCGGAAGCGTCTTCCAGCAGGGCGGGTTCGGCCCAGCCCCTGCCCAGCACCAGGGATTCGGGATTCAGGAAGTCCTTGTAATCCTTGTCCTCGGGCACCTGGGACATATCGGCCAGGGTGAACAGGCGGTCGTAATTGCGCAGTTCCAGCTCCTTGGCATGAGCGGCAGAAACCCAGTGGATGGTGCCCTTTACGGGACGGTACTCGGGTGAAGGGTCGTACGTGCACTTGAGTTCCACTACCTCGCCGGCGTCGTTCTTAACAACCTCGTTGCACTTTACAATGTAGGTGTATTTGAGACGCACCTCACCGTCCGGCTTCAGGCGGAAGAACTTCTTGGGGGCGTCTTCCATAAAATCGGCCCGGTCGATAAGGAGGTCGCCCGTGAAAGGAACGCGGCGTTTGGCGCCTTCCGGATCGGCCGGATTCAGCGGGCAATCGAACCATTCCACCTTGCCTTCCGGCCAGTTGGTGATGGTGAGCTTCACCGGGTCCTGCACCACCATGTAGCGGTTGCTGCGCTCGTTAAGATCCTGACGCACACACCATTCCAGCAGCTGGATGTCCATGAGCTGGTCCCGCTTGGAAACGCCGATTTTGTCGCAGAACATGCGCAGGGCCTTGGCGGTATAACCGCGGCGGCGCACACCGCAGAGGGTGGGCATGCGAGGGTCGTCCCAACCGCTGACCAGACCCTTCTGCACCAGCTCCAGCAGTTTGCGCTTGCTCATGAGGGTGTAGGTAAGGTTCAGGCGGGCGAATTCATACTGATGGCTGGGCCAGATGCCCAGGGTTTGGATAAACCAGTCGTACAAAGGCCGATGCACGTCGAATTCCAGCGTGCAGATGCTGTGGGTGATATGCTCGATAGAGTCGCACTGGCCGTGCGTATAGTCGTACATGGGATAAATGCACCATTTGTCTCCCGTGCGGTGATGGTGGGCAAACTTGATGCGGTACAGCAGCGGATCCCGGAACATCATGTTGGGATGGGCCATATCGATCTTGGCGCGCAGCACCTTCTCACCCTCGGCATACTTGCCGGCCTTCATCTCCCGGAAGAGCTTGAGGTTCTCCTCCACGGAACGGTCCCGCCAGGGGCTGGGCGTACCGGGCTTGTCCACGGTGCCGCGGTTTTCGCGAATCTGGTCCTGCGTCTGGTCGTCCACATAGGCCAGGCCGCGCTTGATAAGCTCTTCGGCCCACTCGTACAGCTGGTCGAAGTAATCGGAGGCATACAGCTCCTTCTCCCACTGGAAGCCCAGCCATTTGATGTCTTCCTTGATGGAATCTACATATTCCGTATCCTCTTTGGTGGGATTGGTATCGTCGTAACGAAGGTTGGTTTTGCCGCCATATTTTTGTGCGAGACCGAAGTTGAGGCAAATGCTCTTGGCATGCCCCAGGTGCAGGTATCCGTTGGGTTCCGGAGGGAAACGGGTCATGACAGAATCCACTTTTCCCTCGGCCAGATCCCTTTCGATAATCTCTTCCAAAAAGTTCAGTTTTCGCTCTTCCATATCTATTTTTAGTAATAATTGACAAATGTACGATTTTTTTCGTAATTTTGCATTCTCTAAAACCTAATATAATGGGACTGTTACACGCCAGACTGGCAAAATATGATTTGCCGCAGAAGATGATGGAAAAGGGTATTTACCCCTATTTCCGCCAGATAACCAGCAAACAGGGAACCGAGGTAACCATGGATGGTCACCAGATTATGATGTTCGGTTCCAACGCCTATACCGGTCTTACCGGAGATGAACGGGTAATCAACGCCGGTATCGAGGCCCTCAAGAAGTATGGTTCCGGTTGCGCCGGATCCCGCTTCCTGAACGGCACCCTGGACATCCATGTTCAGCTGGAAAAGGAACTGGCTGCCTTTGTGGGCAAAGAAGAGGCCCTGGTGTTCAGCACCGGCTTCACCGTAAACAGCGGCGTTATCCCCCAGCTCCTCACCAAGGACGATTTCATCATCTGTGACGACCGTGACCACGCTTCCATCGTGGATGGCCGCCGGCTGAGCTTCGCCAAGAGCCTGCACTACAAGCACAACGACATGAAGGACCTGGAGCGCTGCCTCCGCCGCTGC
>CAMJKI010000045.1 GCA_946406355.1 uncultured Bacteroidales bacterium
CACCGCGCGACGGTAAATTCATCGAGCAGCTTGGCTCCTACAACCCCAACACCAATCCTGCCACCATCGTTCTGGACGGTGACAAGACTCTGGCCTGGCTCAAGGTTGGTGCCCAGCCCACGCTCACTGCCCGCCGTATCCTCTCCTACGAGGGTGTCATGCTTCGCAAGCATCTAGCCGAAGGCGTAGCCAAGGGTGCCCTCACCCAGGCCGAGGCCGACGCCAAGTTCGCTGCCTGGAAAGCCCAGCGCGACGAAAAGATCGCTGCCAAGAAGACCGGCATCAAGAACGAGGCCATCGCCAAGGCACAGGCTGCCAAGAAGGCCGAGGCAGAGGTGAATGAGGCCCGTGCAAAGGCTATCGCCGCCAAGAAGGCCGAGGCCGAAGAGGCTGCCCGCAAGGCCGCCGCTGAGGCTGCTGCCGCCGAAGCTCCGGCAGAGGAAGGCGAAGCCGTAGAAGCTCCTGCGGAGACGTCGGCAGAGTAATGCTGCGCATCGCCCAGGTTCTGAAATCCAACGGGACGGAAGGAGAACTGCTCATCAGTTTCTTCGACGTGGCCCCGGAGGATATCGACCTCCAGGAACCGGTATACATCGAAATCGATGGACTACCGGTTCCCTTTTATTTTGAATCTTTCACCCAAAGGGGAACGGGCCGCGCCCTGGTGCGTCTCACGGGCGTCCGCAGTCTGAAGGACGCCGACGAACTGGCGGGCAAGGCCATACTGGCCGATTATTTTGAAGAGGAAGACGAAAACAGCCTCACCGGCTGGACCGTTGTGGACGAATCCATCGGCATCGTGGGCGTTGTAAGCGATTACGAAGACATTCCCGGCAACACCTGCATCTGGGTAAGGCGTCCGGATGGCAACGAGGTACTTCTTCCCCTCCACGAGGACCTGATCCAGTGGATGGATCCGGCCTCGCGGCAAATCTCCCTCACTATTCCGGAAGGCCTTCTGGAATAATTACAGGACTTTCTTTACAAAAGGGAACAGCTTGTAGGGCATGTACCGGACTGGAAGATCCAGCCAGGTAGGGGTTTTAATCACCGAACGCTCGTGGCTGAAGGCCAGGAAGCTGCGTTCGCTGTGATAGCTGCCCATGCCGGAATTGCCCACGCCGCCGAAAGGCACGTAGCTGTTGGCTATGTGCATGATGGTGTCGTTGATGCAGGCGCCGCCGGAAGTGGTTTGGCCGATGATGTCCCAGCCGTCGGCTCCCTTGCCGAAGTAATAGAAGGCCAGGGGCTTTTCACGGCCGTTCACAAAGTTCACCACCTGGGAGCGGTCCTTGAAGGTCATGATGGGGAAAATGGGGCCGAAGATTTCCTCCTGCATTACCGGAGCATCGGGCGAAACGCCCTCCAGCAGGGTGGGTTCTATCCACAGCTTTTCCTTATTGCAGTGGCCTCCGGCAAGGATTTTTCCATCGGCCAGATAGCCGGTGAGCCGGTCGAAGGCGCTTTCCTTCACTATGTGCACGAACTTGTCGGAGTTCTCCGTTCCGTCCGGGTACAGCCCCGCCAGTTCCTGCTTGAAAGCTTCCACAAAGGCATCCTTGATGTCCTCGTGCAGGAACAGGTAGTCCGGCGCAATGCAGGTTTGGCCGCTGTTGAGGCACTTGCCCCAGGCTATACGGCGGGCCGCCAGCTTCAGGTTGGCGTCCTTGTCCACGATGCACGGGCTCTTGCCGCCCAGTTCCAGCACCATCGGCGTAAGATATTTGGCCTGCGCCTCCATGGCTATACGGCCCAGGGAAGGGCTGCCGGTGAGGAACACCAGGTCGTAGCGGTGCTTGAACAGTTCGCCGTTCACCAGGCGGTTCCCCTGCACCACGCCCACGTACTCCTCCGGGAAGGTGTCTTCAATCATCTGCTGCAGCACGGTGGAAATCGTCGGCACATAGGGCGAAGGCTTCAGGATAGCGGTACATCCGGCCGATATGGCCCCCACCAGCGGGTTCAGCAACAGCTGCACCGGGTAGTTCCAGGGGCTCACAATGAGCGTGCACCCCAGCGGTTCCCGCACAATGTAGCTGGACGACGGCATCACAACAAGCGCCGTAGGCTTGCACTTGCGCCGAGCCCATCGGCCCACCTTGCGGATGGCCTCGCCGATTTCCCCGTACACCAGGCCGATCTCGGTAAGATAAGCCTCCTCGTAGCACTTGTGAAGATCGGCCCACAGCGCATCGCAAAGGGGTTTTTCCCATTTCTGCAGCCCCGCCTTGAAGGCCTTCAGCTGCTGCTTGCGCCATTGGACATTGCGGGTAGTACCCGTAGCAAAAAAAGCCCGCTGCTTCTCAACAAGCTCCTGAATTCTCTCCGCCGATGTGTTTTCGATTGCCATAACTGATTATTGATGGTGAATTCTGAAGAAATGTTTACTTTGAAAACCCATGCCCACCCTCGGGCATGCCCCGAAGGGCGAATGTCCCCTGGGGGACAATAGGGGGAAAACAAAACTCCGGCTTGCCGGCGGGGCCCCCTTTGGGGAGGGTCGCGAAGCGACGGTTTTCAAAGTAAACATTTCTTCTAATCATAAACTATTTCTTTCTGCCAGTAAAATGGTCCATAACAGTATAGAGGCCGCAGATGTCGCCGAACACGAAGTTGAACAGACGGTGCGGGAAGATGCCCTGCATCAGGCGGATGAAATGCTCGCTGAAGGGGATGCCGCGATAGCCCAGCTCCCGTTCGATGGCCGAAAGGGTTTTGCGGGCCACCACCTCCGGATCCTGGATCTTGAAGAAGGAACGGATGCCGTCGAACATGCCCGTATTGATGAAGTACGGGGCAATAGTGGTAATCTTCACCGGGCTCTTCTCGCGCTCCAGTTCAATGCGCACGCTCTCGCTCCAGCCGATAGCCGCCCACTTGGACGAAGCATACAGCGACATCTTGGGCAGGGCCAGCATACCGGCCGATGAGGTTACGTTGCAAATGTGACCGCAACCCCGGGCCTTCATGTCCTTGATATACCTGAGCGCCACGAACATGGCACCTTTGGTGTTGATGTCGAAAGTGCGGTTGATATCGGCATCGGTCTGCTCGGAAAAAACCTTATTGTTGGTGATGATACCGGCGTTGTTGATGAGGATATCCACATCGCCGCAGGCCGCCTTGGTTGCCTCGTATGCAGTGTCGATGGATGCCGGGCTGGAGATATCGGCCTTGTGGCCAAAGACTTTACCCAAGTTGGAAAGCTCTTCTACGGTAGCGGCGATGGCCGCCTCATTGATGTCCCAGATAATTACGCAGGCAGCCTTCTTTTCCAGGCAGCGCCGTGCCATGATTTTGCCAATTCCGGAGCATCCTCCGGTAATCAGCACTTTCTTACCTTCTATTTTCATAACTACTAACCAGGTTTTAGTACTGCAAAGATAAGAAAAAAAACAGAAACACCAGTGGAGGCCAAACGCCTGGTTATCAGCATATTAAATATGTCCCCGTGCATCGTCGGATGCACAGGGACATATACTAAGTAGCTATGGGACAGAAGGTTAGCCTCCACCCATTACAGCACCTGGAAGTCCAGAGACTGGAGATCCTTGTCGGCCGAAGAGTTGCCGTAGAGGATCTGGTACTTGCCGGGGAACACGGACAGGCCGTCGTTGCCGTCGTAGTACTCAAAGGCGTCGGGACCCAGTTCCACGGTTACCTTAACGGTAGCGCCGGGAGCGATGTTTACCCGCTGGAAGCCCTTGAGGCCCTTGATGGGAGCATCCGGATTGTCCAGACTCTTCACGTACACCTGCACCACCTCGGCGCCTTCCACAGAGCCGGTGTTGGTTACGGGAACGGTGAGCTTCACGCCCTTGCCGGCCTTCACGGAAGCGGCCGAAAGCTTACCCTCGCCAAAAGCGAAAGTGGTATAGCTGAGGCCGAAGCCGAAGGGATACAGCGGCTCGCCCTTGAAGTAACGATAGGTGCGGTTGTCCATGTTGTAGTCCAGGAAGTTGGGCAGCTGGCTGGTAGAAGCGTAGAAGGTAACGGGCAGCTTGCCGGCCGGGTTGTACTTGCCGAAAAGCACGTCGGCGACAGCCTCGGCACCGCCTTCACCGGGATACCAGGCCTGCAGGATGGCGTCGCAGCTCTCCTCCACCGGAGTGAAGGCCAGGCAGGAACCGGAGCAGCTCACAAACACCACCGGCTTGCCGCTGGCGCGGAGGCCCTTCAGCAGGCGCTGCTGCACCACGGGCAGTTCGATATCGGCCTTGTCGCCGCCTTCGCCTTCCATCTGGGGCGAAATGCCGCCCACCATGATGTAGGCGTCCACATCGCCGATAGCGGCGGTAAGTGCCTCAAAGTCGGGCAGGTTACGCTCGCAGAACTGGGCGCTGAACATGCCGAAGGGGCCGTTGCCCTTTACATAGTCGATGCAGAAGTCGTAGCTCTTGCCGGCCTCCACCTTCATTTCCTTGTAGGGAACCGCACGGCCACGGCCGAAGCCGAAACCGAAACCGCGGCCGCCCATGGCAGGCTTGGCGTCTTCCACCACCTTGCCATTCACGCTGAACTTGTAGCCGTTGTCGCCGGAAATGTAATATTTGAGGATGCCGGTGAAAGGAGCCACCCATTTTCCGGTAGCGCGCAGGGAGAAGCCGGTGGTATTAACACCGTCGGCAAAGCCGTAGCCGCCGAAGGTGCTGAAGTTCACGGTGGGATAGTAACCCTTGGCGGCAGGTTCGCCCTTGAGGTCCGTATTGTTGAAGAACTCCACATACAGACCCTGTCCGTCGTTGAATTCGGCGGTATGGTTCACGGTGTTGTATTCGTCGGAGAGTTCGCAGGCCTTTTCATACACCACTTCGGCACCGGGCAGGGCGGCGCGGATGCCGGAGAGGATGGACTGCTTGTGGGCGTCGATGGGGGTTCCGCCGTAGTTGCCGTTCATCAGTTCCACGTCGTCGGCATTCGGACCCACCACGGCAATGCGCTTTACGTCGGCCGACAGCGGCAGTACGCCGTTGTTCTTGAGGAGCACCATACTCTCACGGGCGGCCTCAACGGCCAGAGCGTGATGCTTGTCGCTGTTGATGATATCCTCCTGGAGGCCAGCCCAAGGCAGTTTATCCTCCGGATCGAACATACCCAGCTCGAAACGGCCGCGCAGAACGTGACGGAGGGCGTTGTCCAGGTCGGCTTCGCTGATGAGGCCCTGCTCCAGGCCGTCCTTCAGGGAACGGAAGGCACGGCCGCATTCCAGATCGGTCCCGTTGTGAACGGCGTCCACGGAAGCGTGCACGGCGTCGGGATGCGTCTCGTGCTGACCGCGGGTGTAGAAGTTGTTGATGGCGTCGCAGTCGGTAAGGATAATGCCGTCATAGCCCCACTTGTTGCGCAGGATGTCGATGAGCAGGCGGTCGCTCATGCAGCAGGGTTCACCCTCGTAGCGCTGATAGGCACACATCACCTCGCGCACATCGCCCTCCACCACCAGGGTCTTGAAGGCCGGCAGGTAGGTTTCCCACAGGTCCCGCATGGAAACGGAGACGTCCATGCTGTGACGGAGCGGTTCCGGACCGCTGTGCACGGCATAGTGCTTGGCGCAGGCGTGCGTCTTATAATACTTGCCACTGTACTCCTGCATGCCCAGAACCGTCTGCAGGCCCATTACGCTGGTAAGGTACGGGTCCTCACCGCAGGTTTCCTGGCCACGGCCCCAGCGGGGATCGCGGAAAATATTGATATTGGGGCACCAGAAGGAAAGTTCCGGATTGCCGGGATAGTAGCGGGCGTCGTCACCCACATTCCATTCCCGCTCGGAACGGTTCCAGTTGGCGCGGGCTTCGTCGGAAACGGTGGAGAAAACTTCCCGCATCAGCTGCGGATCGAAGGAAGCCGCCAGGCCGATGGGCTGGGGATAAACGGTGTAATTGTCGGCCCGGACGCCGTGGCAGGCCTCACTCCACCAGTTGTAGGCGGGGATGCCCAGCCGGTCTACGGAGACCGATTTGTTCATCATGAGACCCACCTTTTCCTCCGGGGTAAGGAGGGTAAGCAGGTTCTCTACCCGCTTCTCCGTAGAGAGCCGGGGATTCTGGAACGGATACTCGTAGTTGGAGTTGGACCCGCAGGAGGAAAGCAGTGCTCCCGCAAGGGCAAGAAGAACGATGGTTTTTTTCATAAAGTAAAACGTAATTCTTTATACGGCCGCAAAGGGTCGTTGGTAAACAGATGAATTTCAAATTTAGGCAGGGCCGACGACACCCGCAGTTTCAGCTTTTCTCCCGGGCGGATTACCTGGCCGGGATGCAGGTTCAGCTTTACGCCCTCGGGGGCTTCCACCGCCAGGATGGCCAGGTTGTCCCGACCGCTGTTGCCCACCAGCACGCTGCCGCGCCCCCGCTGCAGTTTGCCGGTAGATGGCGTAACCCAGATGGACGACTGCGCGGGCTCTACATCGCCCAGGCAGATGGCCGATACCTCTATAGCGCGCGGCGCCGGCTCCCCGTCCACAAAAAGACGGAGCTGGTCGTGGTACAGGCAGTAGGTTTTGGACGGATTGCAGGACACCTTGAGGGTAACCTCTCCGCGGGGCGGAATTTCCGAAGGGCCTTCTACCAGAAGGCCGGCCGAATCGGCCCGGAGCGTTACCGGACGCTCGCTCAGATTGGCCAGATACACTTCTTTTACAGCAGGCTTTCCCGGCCATACATAGCCGAAGGGCAGGATGGAACGCTGGGCGCGGAGCACGGGACTCAGCACCGTACGGTAGCGTTCCTCCAGGGCCACGTCTACGGGCGTTACCACCGCCTCCATGGACAGCCGGCCCAGGTATTTGCCTTCCTGGGAATAGACATCGGCGTAGCGGTGCGTTCTTCCGGCGGCGCCTTCCGGGCTGAAGGTAAGGGAAATAACGCCGGTTCCGCCGGCGGGGATTTCGGTATGCGGAAAAGCGGCCTGCACACAGCTGCAGCTCACGGAAACCGAGCCGATGCGGAGCGGTTTGTCGCCGTTGTTGCGAAAGCCGAAATCGTGCACCACGCTGCCGTCGGCCTCGTTCAGCGGACCAAAATCCCAGCTGCGGGTATTGAACACCACCTCTTGCCCATGCATCAGAGTGCAGAGCAGGAAAAGGGGAAGCAGCAGGAGTTTGTTTTTCATCGGCCGGTTTTAGCGTTTTTCCAATCAAAGATAAAGCATTTTCCGCAATAGAGGAAGTACCGGACAAACATTGGTGCATTTTCTAAATAGTTTGAACCATTTTCCAAAATCCGGGAGGCGCGTTTTCTATGAAAAAACACTACTTTTGCCTAAAACCGCATAATGCTATGAGATCCCTGCTGCTAGCCCTGATACTGTCCCTGGCACCCCAGGTGAAAGTTACTTTTTTCACCCCCGACGTTGTCCGCATCCAGAAAGTGCCTGAGGGGGCCTTCCCGGAAGGCGGAAGCCTGGCGGTGACGGCCGTCCCGGAAGCCGTTTCCGTTACGGTAAAAACCAGTGGCGGAAAAACAGTTTATACATCGGCCCGGCTGCGTGTTACCGTGGATGTAAACGGGCATGTTACATTTGCCAACGCCGGCGGGAAAATGCTGCTGCAGGAAGGTGAAACTACGTTTTTGCGCCGGGAAGAAGGCCTGGACAAAGGCGCCTGGGAGGTATCGCAAAGCTTCCTGCTGGAAAGCGGCGAACCGCTGTACGGCCTGGGCATCCTGCAGGACGGGCAGCTTAGTCTCACCGGCAAAACCCGCTATCTGAGGCAGGACAATACGGAAGATTACGTACCCATTGTACAGTCTGTGAAAGGCTACGGCATCCTGTGGGACAACCCCTCCACAGGAACCTTTACGGATAAGGACAACGTAGCCGGCTTCTCCTCGGAGGTGGGCCTGCAGGCCGACTATTATTTCCTGTACGGCGGATCGGCCGACGGCGTAGTGAAGCGCCTCCGCGGCCTCACGGGGCAGGTGCCCATGCTGCCGCTGTGGAGCTACGGTTTCTTCCAGAGCCGGGAGCGCTACAAGAGCCAGCAGGAGCTGCTGGATGCCCTGCAGGGCTACCGGGAGCGGAACGTGCCCATCGACGGCATTATCCAGGACTGGCAGTACTGGGGCAACAATTACCAGTGGAATGCCATGGAATTCCTGAACGAGGACTTCCGCAACGCCCAGCAGATGATAGACCAGGTGCACCGGAGCAACGCCCATATGCTCATTTCCATCTGGGCCTCCTTCGGGCCGATGACCAAACCCTACCGGGAGCTGGAGGCGGGCGGACACCTGCTGCACTTTGCCACCTGGCCCCAGAGCGGACTCACCGACTGGCCGCCCAGGATGGACTATCCCTCCGGCGTGCTCCCCTACGACGCCTTCAGCGCCGAAGCCCGGGACATCTACTGGAAACACCTGCTCCGGCTGGAAAACATGGGCATAGACGGCTGGTGGATGGATTCCACCGAGCCGGACCACCTGGACTACAAAGACAGCGACCTGGAGCAGATGACGGGTTTGGGCAGCTACCGGAGCGTGCTCAACGCCTATCCGTTGCTATCGGTTTCCGGCGTGGTAGAGAAGCAACTGGCCGGGAGCGACCGCCGGCCGTTCGTGCTCACCCGGAGCGTCTATGCCGGGCAGCAGCGCACCGGCGCCAACACCTGGAGCGGAGACGTCCAGAGTACCTGGGACGACTTCCGGCATCAGATTCCCGCCGGCCTGGGCTTCACGCTCACCGGCAATCCCAACTTCAACTCCGACATCGGCGGCTTCTTCCCCAGCGGGTACAACAAGCGCGGAGAAACGGCCACCTGCTCCCGCAATCCCCTCTTCCAGGAGCTTTACGTGCGCTGGCTGCAGTTTGGCTTGTTCAATCCCATGATGCGCAGCCACGGAGAGTCTTCCCGCCGGGAGATCTGGGAGTTCGGAGAGCCGGGAGAACCGGTGTACGACGCCATTGAAAAGGCCATCCGGCTGCGTTACAGCCTGCTACCCTATATCTACAGCACCTCCTGGCAGGTATCCAGTGCCAACGACAGCTTTATGCGCGCCCTCTGGATGGACTATCCGGCCGACAAGCGCACCTGGGAGTGCAACGACGAGTTCTTCTTCGGCCGCTCCCTGTTGGTGGCGCCCGTGACAAAGGCGTTTTTCACCTCCGAAGAGCGACGCTGGCAGGAAGAGCCCGTGGACTGGAGCCCGCTGCACCAGAGCGAAGTCTATCTCCCGCAAGGCCTCTGGTACGACTGGTTCTCCGGCGCCCCCCTCAAGGGCGGACGCAGTGTGATGGCCGATGCCCCGCTGGACCATTGCCCGGTATTTGCCAAGGCCGGTGCCATTGTCCCGCTGGGTCCGGACGTGCAGTATTGCAACGAAAAGCCCTGGGACAACTTGGAAGTGCGCGTATTCTTGGGCGCCGACGGGCAGTTCACCCTGTACGAGGACGCTTTTGACGGTCAGGCCTACAAGGAAGGCGCCCACAGCACCATCGGCTTCACCCTCAAGGGCCGCACGCTTAAGATAGGAGCTCGGAAAGGTTCCTATCCGGGCATGCTGGAGAGCCGGCAGTTCCGTCTCACGGTGTTCGGGGCAGACGGAAAGTGCAGCGAAAAGAGCGTGAACTATAACGGAAATGAACTAACAATCAAATTATAACCAACATGAGAACCTTAAAGCTTATTCTTGCAGCCTTTGCCGCTCTGGCCATCCTGGGCTCCTGCAAGGAGAAACCGGCCGAACCCGTTACCACTCAGAAAAAAGTGATTCAGCCCGTGGAACAGGCCCCGCCCGCAGACCCCGGACAGCGGAACTTCGGCGGCTCCATCTCCAGCGCCCCGCGTGACACCACCGGCATGGCCGAACGCATGCGCCGCATGCGGGAAGAGCAGAACCGCATCCGCACCGTCCACTTCAACGACCTGTCCATGAGCGACCCGTTCATCCTGGCCGATGAAGCCACCCAGACCTATTACCTCACCTCCTCCGGCGGCCGCCAGTGGCGGAGCAAGGACCTGGTGATGTGGGAAGGCCCCTACAATGTGATAGACCTCAGCGGCACCTGGTGCGAGAAGGCCGGCTTTGCCGCCGCGGCCGAAATCCACAAGATCGGCAAATATTATTACTATGCCGGAACATGGAGCGACCACAGCGAGATTATCCAGGCCATCCCGCGCCGCTACAACGTGCCCCACAACCAGACCTACCTGCTCCGTTCGGAGAGCCCGGAAGGTCCCTTCGTGCCCTTCTCGGTGACGCCCGGTTATGACTACCAGCCCTACGAGTGGGACTGCATCGACGGCACCCTCTACGAGGAGGACGGCCACATCTACATGGTGTTCGTGCACGAGTGGACCCAGCTCATCGACGGTACCATGGACTACATAGAACTGGCACCGGACCTCACCAAGACCATCTCCGAGTGGCCCGTTACCATGTTCCGCGCCTCGGAATGCCCTCCTTGCGGCGAGATGAACGGCCTGGGCGAAGCCACCTTCGGCCTCAAGATGCCCGGCTGGGTAACCGACGGCCCGCAGATGTTCCGCACGCAGACCGGCAAACTGGGCATGCTCTGGAGCACCTGGGGCAAGGAGCGTTACCTGCAGGTGGTGTGCTACTCCCAGTCCGGCACCATTGCCGGTCCCTGGGTCCAGGAACCCGAACCGTTCCTGGCCAACAACTCTGGCCACGGCATGCTCTTCCGTACCTTTGAAGGAGAGCTCCGTTATGTGGTACACCACGTGGAAGGCAACGGCCCCCGCAAGCCGCAGTACTGGACTGTGGACGACTCCGGCGACAAACTGGTGCTAGGCAAACAGATTATCCTGAAATAATGAAACGGTTTTTAGCAGCCCTTGTTTTCATCGGCCTTTTGTGCCAGTGCGCCAAAGACCGTTTGAGCATTTCCACCCCGGAGGGGACGCTGGTGCTCATCCCGCTCACGGACAATGCCATCCGGGTGCAGGTGATTCCGGAAGGCGCCTCGCTCCAGGAGGAACTGGTGTATACGGAAAAGGTGCAGACGCCCCCTTTCAAGACGGTGAAGACCCAGACGGGGGTGGAGCTTAGCACCGCCTCCCTCACCGCCCGGTACAGCAAGGCCGACGGCACGCTCACCTTCCTGGATGCTGCCGGAGAGGTGCTCCTCTCCGAGATTCCCGGCGGAAGGAAGGTGGAAAGCGCGCCGGTGAAGGGGTATCCCGCCTGGAGCGTTTCCCAGAGCTTCCGTTCCCCGGAAGACGAGGCACTCTTTGGCACCGGGCAGTTCCAGGACGGCTATCTGAATGTGCGCGGACTCACCAGAAGGCTCACGCAGGTGAACACGCAGATTGCCATCCCCATGGTGCTCTCCAGCAAAGGCTACGGCCTCCTTTGGAACAATTACGGCCTGACGGATTTCAATCCGGCCGATAATTCCATAGCCCTTGTGGCCGAAGAGGAAGCGGGACGCGGTGAGACGGTGAATGCCACCGGAACGGCCGGCAACCGGCGCGAACGCCGCTGGTACCAGACCTTCACCGGAGAGCTTAACGTCCCGGCCGACGGCCTATACGCCATCCTGCTGGACTGCGGACAGGCCATGTCCCGCCGGCAGTTCCTAAGCATTGACGACGAGCCTGTCTTTGACGTTACCAACACGTGGTTGCCGCCCACCACATCGGCCATCGTTTACCTCACGGCGGGGAAGCACACGCTGCGCTCGGAAGGGGTCCGGAACGACAAACCGGTCCTCTGCTGGCGTCCGGTGGAAGACAACACCACCTTCCGCTCCCCCGTAGCGCAGGCGCTGGACTATACGGTCTTCGCCGGTACGGCCGATGAGGTGATAGCCGCCTACCGTACGCTTACGGGACCCGTTCCGGAGATGCCGGAATGGATGTTCGGCTATATCCACTGCCGGGAGCGCTACCACTCGCAGGACGAAATCCTGGAAAACGCCGCCGAATTCAAGCGCCGCGGCCTGCCGCTGGACGTGATTGTCCAGGACTGGCAGTGGTGGGGCAGCACCGGCTGGAACTCCATGGTCTTTGACCCGGAGCACTATCCGGATCCCAAAGCCCTCACGGACTCTTTGCATAAGGACAATGTGCACCTCATGCTTTCCGTCTGGTCCAAAGTGGACAAGCCCACGGTGCTGGGCCAGAAGCTGGAAGAAAAAGGCTACTACATTGAAGGAACGGACTGGATTGACTTCTTCAACCCCGCCGCGGCCGATTTCTATTTCCAAAGTTTCCGGGACAGCCTGGCCGTACCTTACGGCATTGACGCCTGGTGGTTCGACGCCACGGAGCCGGAAAACGACGACCTGGCCGACCGCCTGGTGGGTGCAGAAAAAGTCCCTGGGGAGTTCTACCGCAACGTATATCCTCTCATGGTAAACCGTACCATGTACAATGGCCTCAAGGAGTTGGGTAATCCACCCGTAATCCTTACCCGCAGTGCCTTCTCTGGCATTCAGCGCTACGGCGTTGTTACTTGGAGCGGGGACGTGGGCAACGATCTGGAAACCCTCCGTCGGCAGATTGCCGGCGGCCTGGGCCAGATGGCCACCGGCCTCCCCTGGTGGACCTTCGACGCAGGCGGATTCTTCCGGCCCGGGGACCAGTATACATCGGAGGAATACCAGGAGCGGCTTATCCGCTGGGTGCAGGTGGCCACTTTCCTGCCTTTCATGCGGGTACACGGCTACATGAGCGAGACGGAGCCCTGGCACTACAGCGAGCGCACCTGCGCCATCCTGGCCGGTTTAATGGACCTGCGGGAGAAAATGCGCCCGTACATCCTGGAATGCGCCAAGCGCGTGTCCACGGAAGGCTATACCCTCATGCGGCCCATGGTCTTCGACTTTGCCGATGACCCGGATGCGCTTAGCCGGGAAAGCCAGTTCATGTTCGGCCCGGCCCTGTTGGTGAATCCTGTAACCGAGATGGGAGCAGAGCTCTGGACCACCTACCTGCCTGCCAATGAGGGAGGCTGGACAGACTTATGGACCGGCGAGCATTACGATGGCGGACAGTGGATCCAGACAGACATAGACCTTAACACCGTTCCGGTGTTCATGAGGTGTGGCGAATCGGCTAAGTTGCTGCCAGCCAGCATCTTACCTTAATACCCTGCTGCACTCTGACAGCAGGGATTTTATGGAAATAATTGTAATACAATAAGTTATCATGAAACAACTTTTTCTCTTTTTGCTCTGCTCGCTCACAGCGTTGGGCGCTTGGGCACAGGGAATGCCCCAGGGCGGTGAACCCAAAGGTCCCGAACTGGAATATGTAGTACGCCTCCACGTTACGCTTGGCCAGGCCTTCAGCGTGGGTGATACCGGCAAGGGCACCCGGACGGTGATTCCCATCACCGGCGGCACCTTCGAGGGCCCGGAAATCAAGGGCGAAATCCTGCCCGGCGGCGCCGACTACCAGATGCAGTGCGACGGCCGCACGGAAGTTGAAGCCATCTATTGCATCCGCACCGACGACGGGGTGAGCATCCACGTGCGCAACAGCGGCATCATCAAGATGGGCGGCGAAGGCGGCATGTACTTCAAGTGCGCCCCCAAGTTCGAAGCGCCCAAGGACAGCAAATACGCCTGGATGAACGAGAGTCTGTTCCTGTGCCAGCCCGGCATGGGAGAGCCCGGCGGCATCAACCTGGATATCTGGAGAGTAAAGTAAATCCGATCCGGGTGATCTTCACCACAAATCTAGTCCAACGATGTCCAAGAAATGGGCAGAGGACAAGTAAACAAAGGGGGTGACCAAAAAGTCAAGTTGACTCAGGTCACTCTCTTTTTGTGCAAGGTGTCGCAGGTCAAGCTTCAAAGTGGTGCAGGTCTGCATTTTTGGCGTCACCTGCGACGCTTTTCGGCATCTGAAGGCATACAGTGTAGCAGGTCGGCCGTTTTTTGCAGACCCGCAACGTTTTGTTGTCTGACCTGCCACACTTTATGGCGCCACCTGCGACAGAGGTGAGTGTGGAGTTCGGGTTGGTCGCACTGGCTCATAACCTGCGGAAGTACGCTCGAGTTCAAACTTTGAGCAATCCTATAACAGCAGAACCGGTAGCTGTTAAAATCCAGATAATAGACGAAATAATGGGCTCATGTGCATTTGGGAATTGCTTCCATAAGAATACACTACTATAAAATATGGGGTTAGTGCACGCGGCTCTTCTACGGAGCCCCGCCGGATAGCACTTGGCACTTATAAGAAATCAGAAACTGAAACAGGCACGGACGTGATAATACCCAGTCTTGGCTACGCTTTGTATGCCAGCAATAGGATTATCATAGAGAACGGTTTTTGCATTTTTCGCATCTACCCCTGTGCTTGTCCAGTAATAATTGTCGTCCACAAGAGCTGTTCCTCCTGCAGCAACGAGATTATCCTGGAAGGTGCTAATGTTAGTAGCTGCAGGATCTACCGCATAGTAGCCCCACATCATGCGCTGCCAATCAGCCTCTGAAGGCAGGCGCCATGTTCCTCCCGCAATGGGATGATATGTAGCCCAGCTGGAAATGATAACATCACCGGTAGCTTCGGCGAACGTAGCATTGTATGCGTAGGCATCCGTCAGCGAGATGGCCAGACCATGGTCACAGACTCCGTCAATCGTCCCAACGAAGGCAATCATGGCCTCGGCAGTCGTACTGGCAGCAGTGGCTGCTGCTGCGTCGTCGTATATATTACCGTTTGCGCCAATAACCTTGCCGATATCCCCCGCAGTTGCTGCGTAATAAGCAGGCGCCGTTACGGTGTAGGTCCAGGTGTAGGTGCCGTCGCCGTTGTCAACGCGGGCACCGCGGGTGACGGTGTAGCCGGGGGTGGCCAGCTGGGTAGTAACATCCAGCTCGGTGGTGGTATCCCAGTAGTTCCATGAGGGATTGGAGTCCTCGATATCGCTCCTATAATTGGCGGCCGAGATTCCGCAAGTGCCATTAGATTGAGCCGTTATTGTGAGCGTAGCCGATGCTCCGGTACAACTTAGCTTCAGATTTCCATAAACTAGAATTCCCCAATAAATATTACAAGAGATACTATTAGTACCTGTCAGGACAAGAGAAATGTCTCCATTAGTATTATTGTTGTTCTCTTGACCGATGAAATAATCATTACTGTGCGTAGCCGTCACATTGTCAAGGGTGATGGTACCGCCGTGGCCATCGCTTATTACAAAGCTATAGTCTTCGCTATTGCCACTAATGGTGAGGGCGACAGGATTCTCAGTAATTGAATAACTATAGCCATTTGGCGTGGCACTGGTGCCAGTGACAGTAGGCTTCCTACATTTCTGCCAGGCCAAGGTTGCGGTGCCGTAATAGTATTTGCCGTTGGCGAAACCGCTAGCAGGTGCGGCTTTGGTGCAAGTATAAACATTACCATTCTCATCTTCTGCTGTCAGAATCAGAGCCTCGTTCTTGTTGTCATCTTTGAACATCAGTGCGAAGTAAATGTCCCCACCAATTGATAACTGCGGATTGTCTATTCTGACCGGACCGTTAAGATGCAGATTGATGAAAGGAACATACTGAAAAATCGTCTTGACTGTCGCTGTCGAGATGGTGAACTTGGTAAGCGTAGGTGTCACGGGATCGCCATTCTTGTCCGTAAACGACAGCTGCTGGCGGAATATGGAGCCTAGGTTCTGGAAGCTGACGTAACTCTTTGTATCGTCATCATTTTGGACAAGGGACATTGTAAAGCCATCGGTAGTGTTGCCGTTCACCTCCGTAATCTTCATCTTGGCCTGAGCATAATCGTGGTGGGTGACACCATAGTAAGAATTAAAGCCAGATTGATTCGTTTGATCCAGGCTACCGTTCTGATCGTTATAATTGAAGCTAGAAAAATTTGCTGGAAGATAAGGATCAGACATATTATAAAACATATAAACCACATCATCCACTGCCGGTGTGAAAGCGGTAGGGGTATCGTTGTCATCATAGTAGAATTTCAACGCACCGCTGAGTGTGGCTATTGCAGGATTGGCATCCGGCGTAACGGTCATGGAGACACATTCAGACACTGAGGGATCATAGGCGACAGCATAGGTAATGTCATTCCCGTCATGGTGTTCAATCACCACATACACCTTGTCGGTACTTGCAAACGTGGTGGTGGCGGTGTTTTCGCCGATGGTCACGGCCTTGGTGGCTCCGTCCCCGCCAAACGATGCCGACAGATTGAAGTAGCAGACCGGGGCCTCGGCGAGGACAGCAGGGGTTTGCTCCTGGGTTTCTTGGAGGGACTCTTTTTCTTTGTCGCACGCAGTAAGGCCCAGTGCAAGGATTGCGATAGTAATGATGTACTTTTTCATAATACTTGCATTTAAGGGTTACCACGGTTCCGGAAGATAATCCGGTTTACTGGCCTGCAGGATACAGGCATCCATTTTCACCTCCACCACTTCTGCCGTGGGGGATTCATAGATTAATTTGGGAATTGCTTCCATAAGAATACATTACTACTATTAATAAAGGGTTTGCAAAGATGGTTATTTTTTTTGAAAAAAAATGAACTCACTCCAACTTAATTAAATCTGCCAGCCAGATTCCCAGATCCTGCATCCAGGCGGAACGGTAGGGGAAGTCCAGGTGGTCGGCCCAGCCGTGGCCACCTTTGGGATAGATGTGAAGGGCGGCCGATACCTTGTTGGCACGCAAGGTGGGCAACTGCGGAACCGCATAAAAACAGTGCCGCAAACAGAGAGAAAAGGATGCGCTTATTCATAATCAGTGGTTGTTCGTCGTTTCCGCGAATATACGCGAAAAAACGCTATATTTGTTTCTGATAATACTGAACTAATGAAACGCCTTCTTATCCTCTTCCTTGCGGTTTTGGGTCTGGCCTTGTCGGCCCGGGCTCAGGAAAAAGCCGCCATCAGCATCCGCTCCAATGAAACGGCGGGGATGATTGACCCCATGCTGTACGGCCAGTTGTTCGAGCACATCTATTTCTCGGCCAACAACGGCGTATGGCAGGAGCTTATCTACGAGCGTTCCTTTGAGCCGGAGCACTATCCGGGCATTACGCCCCGGGACGGCTACTTCGACGGCTGGTTCATGGACGAAGAAGACGTTCTCCACTCCCCCACCCGCTACGAGCAGCCGCTGAAAATAGTGTCGCTGGAAACGGATGACTACGAGATTACGGCCGACGTAAACTGGCGTTCCTACCGGCTGGCCCGGCGTTCCTGGAGCGGCGGTCTCATGGACATCCGCTTCGCCTTCCGAAACCAGGCTTCCGGCGAGCCTTACTATGTGCGCGCGCATAATCCGTACTACGAAGTGCGCACCTTCACCCCGGCCCAGACCGAGGCCCAGATCCAGGCGGCTAACCTGGCCCGGGCGCAGCGGGAGGCATCGGCCCAGCCCACGGAACCCAATTTCTCCTTAGCCACCATGGTGGAAAAGGAGATGCCCTTCTTCGGCGGCCGCACACGCACGGTAAAGACGCTGGAGCCGCTGGTGATGCGCACCGCCAACGCCGCCCAGATTAACGAAAACCAGGACTGGCACCAGCTGCGCATCCGCAGCAAGGGCGCCACGGTGCAGGTTTTCTGGGATGGCAAGAAGGTGCTCAGTTACAATAAGCTGGACTGCACCGGGCACAACGACATTACGCTGTGGGTAAACTACACCGAAGCGCTGTACCGCAACATCCGCGTCACTTCCCTGAACGGAAAAACGGTGTACTTTGAGGGTACGCCGGAAGACGTGAAGATTCCCGCCGTGGCGCCGCAGTGGAAGGCCTTCGGCCAGGGCGAATTCCGCCTGGTGAAGGGCGATGCTGTTAACATGGACTATAGCCAGGAAATCAAGGCTGGAGCCACTCCGGCGGGAGTTTCCCAGGGACCGCAGCACATTGTGGCCGGAGAAACCTACCTGGGTTCTTTCTATGCCAAGGGTGACGGCGAGGTGTCCGTGGCAATAGTTCGGGACGGTAAGGTGCTCCGCGAGCAGCACTACGACGCCCCGGGCCCCGAGTGGAAATGTATGGATGTAAGCCTTTATGCAGATTTCTCGGATGACCATGCCGAATTCGCACTCCTGGCCCGGAACGGAACGGTGCAGGTGGACCAGTTTTCCTTGAGCACCGCCACGGGACAGTCCCTGGGCGGCTTCCGGCCCGATATCCTGCAGACCGTGAAGGACCTCCATCCCACCTGCCTGCGCTGGCCGGGCGGCGGCTATGTGGCCCAGTACTACTGGCAGTGGGGCATCGGCCCGCAGAAAGACCGCTACCGCTGGCCGCACTGGATGTGGATGGACTACGACCAGAACTGCTTCGGAACGGACGAATTCATCAGCTTCTGCCGGGAGGTGAACACGGAACCCGTGATGGTGGTTTCCGTGCACTTCGAGCGTCCGGCCGAGGAATACGATGCCATTCTGGCCGATGCCGTAAACTGGCTACGCTACTGCAATGCGCCGGCTACGGACGAATGGGGTGCCAAGCGGGCCGTCAACGGCCATCCGGAGCCCTATAACGTAAAGTATTGGGAGATAGACAACGAGATGTGGGAGATGGGGATCGAGCGCTACGAAAAGTGCGTCCGGGACTTCTCGGAGGCCATGCGCGCGGTAGATCCGTCCATCAAGATTATCGCATGCGGTGGCTTCCAGGAAGACAAGGATTTCCTGATGCGCTCCGGCAATTACTTCGACTACCTGAGCCTGCACCATTACGAGCAGCAGGGCGGTTACGCCACCGGTCCCCAGCGCCTGGGAGAGCAGTACGACCATTACGCGCAAATGATTGCCGACTGCCCCAACCCGCATATCAAGCTCTTTATCTCCGAGTGGAACCTCCAGAGCATCGACTGGCGCACCGGTCTGTTTGCAGGCGGTTTCCTGAACACTTGTGAGGCCCGCGACGTAGTGGCCATGGGTGCCGCCGCCCTGTTCATCCGCCGCACAGATATGCCGGACTGGAACAACGCCTTCATCAACTTCGATTATAAGGACGTGTTTGTGGCCCCCAACTACCAGGTAACCAAACTGTGGTACGACCACTTCTCCCGTTATCGGCTGGCCTTTGAAGGCGAAACCGGGAACCTGAACGTGGTAACCACCCGTTCCGAGAATGGCCGGGAGGTGATTGTAAAAGTGGTAAACCCCAGCGAAAATGCTTATGAACTAACTGTTTCCGGCGACTGGAAAGCCCTTTCCGATGCAGCCTACGAGTATTATGCTCCGGGCAGCCTCACCATTGCCAACAGCATGGAACAAAAAGACGCCGTGGCCCTTAAGCACACAGCGCCCGACTGCCAGGACGGTCAGGTGGTCCTTCAGATAGAACCGCTGTCGGCCGGGGTTCTTAGTTTCACCACTACTCTTCGTCAATAATTTCTGAATAAACTTGATCGGCTGCTGAAATAATCTCGTTCACCACCTTTTTACGTTCCTCTTCGGGCATAGCGCCATCAGGCGCCCAGCCGGCTTCTGCCGGAACGGAAAAAGCCATCGCGATTGCGATGGCTTTTGGAGTGGAGGTAGTCGGATTCCGCTGCGCTGCGCTTGCGCTATCCGACAACCGCTCCGCGGGGGCACTTAAACAACGGACCGCCCGTTCGCTACGCTCACTCATTGGTTTTTCCGTCGCCAGACCAGAAACAAGCAAGCTTGTTCTGGCCTGACAACAAAAAACCACCAGACTTACGTCTGGCGGTCCTTTTGTTTGTGGAGGTAGTCGGATTCGAACCGGCGACCCCATGCTTGCAAAGCATGTGCTCTACCAGCTGAGCTATACCCCCAAACTAACGAGGGGCTGTGCCCCTCGAGCACCCCGCGGCCTGTTTGGCTTTCCGTATTTGCCTGACGGCAAATACCCGCCCCGGCCGCTCGCCTGATGGCGAGGTCGTTACGATCCGAATACGTGGTGCTATCCGGGCAACGACTGGGCAAAAAAAAGGCCGATATAAATCGGCCTGTAGGCCCTGGCAGAGTTGAACTGCCGACCTCTACATTATCAGTGTAGCGCTCT
>CAMJKI010000046.1 GCA_946406355.1 uncultured Bacteroidales bacterium
AGCACTCCCGCGAGGTTGCCAACATCTGCGCCATCCTGGCCAGTGAACTGGGCCTGAACCCCAAGATTGCCAAGCGGGCCGGCCTGCTGCACGATATCGGCAAGGTTTCGGAAGAAGATCCGGAACTGCCGCACGCCCTGCTGGGTATGAGACTGGCCGAGCAGTACAAGGAAAAACCGGAAATCTGCAACGCCATCGGCGCCCACCACGAAGAATGCGAAATGACTTCGCTGTATGCACCTCTGGTGCTGGTGGGTGATGCCATCTCCGGTGCCCGTCCGGGTGCCCGCCGGGAAGTGATTGAAAGCTACATCAAGCGCCTCCGCGGCATGGAGAACCTGGCCGCCGCTTATCCGGGCGTAACCAAGTCGTACGCCATCCAGGCCGGCCGCGAACTGCGCGTGATTGTGGGTGCCGAACAGGTGAGCGACCACGACGCCGAGGTGCTTTCCGGAGAAATTGCCAAGAAGATTCAGGACGAGATGACGTATCCTGGACAGGTAAAGATTACCGTCATCCGAGAAACCCGTTCTGTTGCCTATGCTAAGTAGCAGGAGATGCCCGGTAAAGCCGGGCATGACGGTTCTTTCTGTGATTGTGGCGCTCTTTATGGGCGTCACGGCTTTTGCACAGAACGCATCGGCCACGTGGGAAGTGGCGGCCGAACAGGTGGCGGAGGAAACGTTCCGCGTCACCTTCAGCGGCACCATCGCCCCGGGACAGCACATCTACGGTATTGCTCCCAAAGTGGGCAATCCTTTCCAGGTAGATTACGCATCGGCCGTTACCGCCGGGCCCCTTTGTGAAGATTTGGAGCCCGCGGAATACGATGGCGAGCCGGTCTTCTTCGGGAAGGCGGTGTTCTCGCAGGAGATAACGGCCGAAAGCGGTACCCGGCTGGAAGGAAGCATCCAGTGGCAGGCCTGTACGGACGATATGTGCGGTTTTCCGGAAGAGCAGGCCTTCTCCGTTTCTTTGGGAACGGCCCCCTCCCAGGCACACTCCAGCAGCATTGGAGATCCGGAATCGGCCAGCGCAGGCAACCTGTGGGCCCTGATTCTGGAAGCCATCCTGTGGGGCCTGGCCATGCTCCTTACCCCCTGCGTGTTCCCCATGGTGCCCATGACGGTTTCCTACTTCCTGAAAGCATCCGACAACGTGCACGAGGGCCGCTTCAAGGCCTTTATGTACGGCGTTTTCATCGTGCTGCTGTACACGGTTCCCGTAGTGCTGCTGTTCGGCCTCACCCGCCTGATCGGCGGAGAAACCGTCACGGCCGACATCTTCAACTGGCTGGCCACGCACTGGCTGCCCAACCTGCTGTTTTTCCTGGTATTCTTCGTTTTCGCTCTTTCCTTCTTTGGCGCCTTCGAGATTACCCTCCCCTCCTCCTGGAGCACATCGGCCGATGCCAAATCGGGCAAAGGCGGCCTTGCAGGCGTGTTTTTCATGGCGCTTACCCTGGTGCTGGTTTCTTTCTCGTGCACAGGCCCCATCGTGGGTTCGGTGCTGCTGAAATCCACTCAGGGAGAGTTTTGGACGCCGATGGTAACCATGCTGGCCTTCTCAGTGGCCTTCGCACTCCCCTTCACCATCTTTGCCCTGTTCCCGCAGTTGCTGAAGAAGCTCAAGAGCGGCAGCTGGCTCAATTCCGTGAAGGTGGTGCTGGGCTTCGTGGAACTGGCCCTGGGCCTCAAGTTCCTTTCCACGGCCGACCAAACCTATCACTGGCACATCCTGGACCGGGAAGTGTACCTGGCCCTGTGGATAGTGATTTTCGCCCTGATGGGCCTGTACCTGCTGGGCAAAATCCGCTTCAAGAACGACGGGCCCATGGAGCACGTGAGCATAGGACGGCTGCTGCTGGCTATCGGCGTGTTCTCCTTTGTGGTGTACCTGGTTCCGGGCATGTGGGGCGCTCCCCTGAAGGGTCTCTCCGGTTACCTGCCGCCCATTGAAACCCAGGACTTTGTGCTGGGATCGGACGGAACGGTTTCCTCCAATACGAGTGTTTCCGGAAACAGCTACGGCCTTAAGATTGCCCATGGGCTGGACGGATACTTCACCCTGGAAGAAGGGCTGGAGGCCGCCCAGGCCAGCGGAAAGCCTGTTTTTGTGGACGTTACCGGTCATGGCTGCGTAAACTGCCGGGAAATGGAAGCCCGCGTCTGGAGCAACCCGGAGGTTCTACGCCGCCTGCGGGACAACTTTGTGATAGTGGCCCTGTACACCGACGACAAAACCAAACTGCCGGAGAACCGGTGGCTCACCACCCCGGCCGGGAAGACGCTCAAAACCATCGGCAGCGTGAATTCCTATGTGGCACGCACCCGTTTTGGCGTAAATGCCCAGCCCAATTACCTGATTCTGTCCCCGGAGGGCGAGGTGCTGGCCGGTCCACGGGCCTATAACCTTTCCATTCCCGGATACATCAACTTCCTGGATTCCGCCCTATGAGTGAACTTGCCCCGCTGATTGCCGACCTGGCGCTGATTCTCATCTGCGCCGGCGTTATGACGCTCATCTTCAAAAAGCTCAAGCAGCCGCTAGTGCTGGGGTACATTGTGGCCGGCTTCATCGCCAGTCCGCATTTTGCCCTTACGCCCTCGGTGGTGGACGCGGCCAGCATTCATGTGTGGTCGGATATCGGCGTTATCTTCCTGCTCTTTGCCCTGGGCCTGGAATTCAGCTTCAAGAAAATCGTGAAGGTGGGCGGGCCTGCCATCATTGCCACCCTTACCATCATATTCGGCATGATGCTGCTGGGCTTCCTGGTAGGATCGGCCTTTGGTTGGAGCCGGATGGACGCCCTGTTCCTGGGCGGGATGATCTGCATGAGTTCCACCACCATTATCTACAAGGCCTTTGAGGACCTGGGACTTGCCAAGAAGAAATTTGCCGGCCTGGTAATGTCCATCCTCATTCTGGAAGACATTCTGGCGGTGGTGCTGATGGTAGTACTTTCCACCGTGGCCGTCTCGTCCAACTTTGAGGGCGGCGAACTGGTGTTCAGCATCCTGAAACTGGTCTTTTTCCTCACCCTGTGGCTGCTGGTGGGCATTTATCTGATTCCCCTCATCCTCCGGAAAACCAAATCCCTGATGAACGACGAAACCCTGCTGGTGGTGTCGCTGGGCCTGTGTTTCCTGATGGTGGTGGTGGCCGCCAAAACCGGCTTCTCGGCCGCCTTCGGCGCCTTTATCATGGGTTCCATCCTGGCCGAAACGCTGGAGGCCGAGCACATTGAGCATCTGGTTAAACCGGTGAAGGACCTCTTCGGCGCCATCTTCTTTGTGTCTGTGGGCATGATGGTAGATCCAGCCATGATTGTGCAGTACTGGCTGCCTATCCTCATTATCACCATCACCGTGATTGTGGGCCAGTCCTTCTTTGCTACGGTAGGCGTGCTGCTTTCCGGCCAGCCTCTCAAGACGGCTGTCCAAAGCGGTTTCTCCCTCACGCAAATCGGCGAGTTCTCCTTCATCATCGCCTCCCTGGGCGTAACGCTGGGGGTTACCAGCAACTTCCTCTACCCTATTGTGGTGGCCGTATCGGTAGTTACTATCTTCCTCACGCCCTACATGATTCGGCTGGCCGAGCCGGCGTACGGATTCATTTACAAGCATTTACCCGGAAAGGTGCGCACCTTCCTGGAGGGCTATGCCGAAGCATCCGATCCTGCGGCCGCCAAGGAAAGCCTCTGGAAAAAATACCTGGGTGCCCTGGGGCAGATTGTTCTCATTTACGGCATCCTTTGCGTTGCCATCTGCATCCTGGGCTTCCAGCTGCTGCTTCCGCTGGCCGAAAAATGGATTCCCGGCATCTGGTCGCATGTGGTTACCGCCGTGGTGATTCTGATAGCCCTGGCACCGTTCCTGCGGGCCATTATGGTCAAGAAGAACAAGTCGGAAGAGTTCCGTATCCTGTGGGAAGCCAGCCCGGCCAACCGGGCACCGCTTGCCGCCAGTATAGTGCTGCGCCTGCTGATTGCCATGGGCTTCGTTTTCTATGTGCTGGCCAGGCTGTTCCACATTTCCGTCCTGCTCCTGCTGCTTTTGGCGCTGGGAGTGGTGGCCTTCCTCATGTTCAGCCGCTTCACCAAGAATCAGTCCCGCCGCATAGAGCAAACCTTCCTTACCAACCTGCGTTCCCGGGAGCTCCGGGCCGAATACCTGGGCCAGAAGAAACCGGAATACGCTTCCCGCCTGCTGGACAAAGACCTGCACCTGGCCGATTTTGACATCCCCGCCGAGGTGGACTGGGTAGGAACTACGCTGCACGAACTGAACCTGGGCAAACGCTTCGGCGTGCACATCGTGTCCATCCTCCGCGGCAACAAACGCCTCAATATTCCCAATGCGAACGAAAGGGTTTTCCCGCACGACCGCATTCAGGTAATCGGCACGGATACAGGCCTGGAAGCCTTTGGCGCAGAACTGCAGCGCACCAACACCGAACTGCCGGACGATTTCCGGGAAGAGGAAATGATCCTGCGCCGCCTGGAGATTGGCGCCACTTCGCCTTTCCTGGGCAAAGCCCTCAAGGACAGCGGATTAAGGAACCACTACAGGTGCCTGGTGGCCGGCATCGAAAAGTCCGACGGCACCCTGCACATTCCCGACGCCACCCTTCCCCTGGAAGAAGGCGACAACCTGTGGATTGTGGGTGAAAAGAAGGATGTGGAAACTGTCCTGGGATTAGCCATTTAAAACACTGAGTATATGAAATACCATCTCCTGCCCCTTGCTGCGGCCTTGCTGCTTTCCGCCGCCTGCGGCCGCACGCTCAAAGACGGCGAATATACCCTTACGGTGCTTTCTACCAACGATGTGCACAGTACATGGTTCGACTCTACCTATGTGCCGGGCAAAGCCATCCGGCGTTCGCTGTTTGCGGTGAACACCTATGTGGACAGCGTCCGTACGGCCGACGGAGCCGGCAACGTACTGCTGATAGACGTTGGCGACTGCCTGCAGGGAGACAATGCGGCCTACTACTACAATTATATCGACACCGTTACTCCGCACCTGTTCCCGCGTCTGCTCAATTATATGAAATACGACGCCGTGGTGTGGGGAAACCACGATGTGGAAACCGGCCACAAGGTTTACGACCGGGTGAACCGGGAACTGACCAAATACGGGATACCCTTCCTGGCCGGCAACGCCATCAGGGATGACAACGGAAAGCCCTACTTCCCGGCCTACAAGATGGTCAAGAGAGCGGGGCTGAAGGTGGCCATCCTGGGCTACGAGAACGCCAACATCAAGGCCTGGCTGGGCGAGGAACTCTGGAGCGGCATGCACTTCGACCCCATTGTATCCCGCGTACAGCAGGATGTGGACGCCATTCGGGCCAAGGAACGCCCCGACGTGGTGATTGTGGGCGTCCATTCCGGCACCGGTGAGGGCGACGGATCTGTACTGGAATCGGAAGGACTGGATGTTTTCAATCTGGTGAAGAACGTGGACTTTGTGCTCTGTTCCCACGACCATCGGCCCTATGTGGAATCGCGCGACACCACGGCCCTGATGAACTCCGGCAGCCACTGCCGCTATTTGGCTCACGGCAAGCTGCACCTGACGGTAGAAAAGGGAAAGATTGCCAGGAAAAGCATTGAAACAGAACTGATTCCGATAGATGCCCAAAAGGCCGATCCCGACATGCGGGCGTTCTTCCAGAAGGACTACGAAGCCGTGAAAGCCTTCACCCTGCAGGAGGTGGGCATCCTGAATACGGAGCTCCGCACCCGCGACGCCTACACGGGCATGAGCGACTACCTGAACCTGATCCATACCCTGGGCCTGGGTTGCCCTCCGGCCGAAATCTCCATAGCTGCACCCCTTACCTACAACGGCTACGTGAAACCCGGTCCCATCCTTTACAACGACTTGTTCACCATCTATCCGTTTGAAAACCAGCTATTTATAATTCGGCTTAGCGGCGAGGAAATCCAGCGTTACCTGGAGGCCTCCTACGACCACTGGATCCAGACCATCTCCAAGCCCGGTGAGCATGTGCTCAAGATTGCCCAGCGGGACGATGCCCGCACCCAGCAGGACGGCTGGTCCTTCGTGGGCCGTTCGTACAACTTTGACTCCGCCGCCGGCATCTGTTATACCGTAGATGTTACCAAGCCCCGCGGCTCAAGGGTACAGATAGAGAAAATGGCCGACGGAACGCCCTTCGACCCGGCACGGACCTATAATGTAGCCATGACCTCCTACCGCGCCAGCGGTGGCGGCGGCCTGCTGCAGGAAACCGGCGTGGACACCGACGCCATTGAAGAACGCATAGCGGCCCGCTACCCGGAATACCGGAATATCCTGTATGACTACCTGATGGAGAATGGTTCCATCGACCCGGAGGTAATAGGAAACCCCGCCGTAATCGGCAGCTGGAAGTTTGTTCCCGAAAAGCTGGCCCAAGATGCCCTGAAGGCCGATATGGCCCTGCTTTTCAAAAGGTAAAAATGAAAAAGGGTTCAGCCTCTGAACCCTTTCATTTTTTGCATGAGGGTGCCTGTGACGGCGCCTTTCATCATTTTACGAGTGCCTTCAAACTGCTTCAGCAGCCGGTTCACTTCCGGGAGGGAGGTGCCGGAACCATCGGCAATGCGCTTGCGGCGGCTGCCGTTGATTACCTCCGGATGCTCACGCTCATACACGGTCATGGAAAGGATGATGGCCTCCGTGCTCTTGAAGGCGTCGTCGGGCACATCCACATCCTTGAGGGCCTTCCCTACGCCGGGAATCATGCCCGCCAGGTCCTTGATATTGCCCATCTTCTTTACCTGCTGGATTTGCTCGTAGAAATCCCAGAGGGTGAACTGGTCTTTGGCCAGTTTCTTCTTGAGCTCCCGGGCCTGTTTTTCGTCAAACTGCTCCTGGGCCCTTTCTACCAGGGAAACTACGTCTCCCATACCCAGGATACGGTCGGCAATTCGCTCCGGATGGAACACATCCAGCGCCTCCAGCTTTTCGCCGGAACTCACAAACTTGATGGGCTTACCCACCACAGCCTTGATGGAGAGGGCCGCACCGCCGCGGGTGTCGCCATCCATCTTGGTGAGTACCACGCCGTCAAAGTCCAGCCTGTCGTTAAAGGCCTTGGCCGTTTCCACGGCATCCTGACCCGTCATGGCATCTACCACAAAGAGCGTTTCCGTGGGCTGGATGGCCTGGTGCAGCGCCGAAATCTCGTCCATCAGCTGCTGGTCTACTGCCAGGCGGCCGGCGGTATCTACAATTACCACATTATAGCCTTCGGCCTTGGCTTTGGCAATAGCGGCCTTGGCAATTTTGATGGGATCCTTCTCCCCTTCCTCGGTATAAACCGGAACGCCGATGCTTTCTCCCAGCACCTTGAGCTGATCGATGGCGGCCGGACGGAAAGTGTCGCAAGCGGCCAGCATCACCTTCATGCCCCGCTTGCTCTTGATATGCAGGGCCAGCTTGGCGCTGAAGGTGGTTTTACCGGAGCCGTTGAGGCCCGCCACCAGCACCACGCCGGGATTGCCCTTGATATTGATATCCTGGGCTGTGGAGCCCATGAAATCGGCCAGCTCGTCGTGCATGATCTTCACCATCATCTGCTGCGGCTTCACAGCCGTGAGCACGCCCGTGCCGATGGCCTTGTCCTTTACCTGGTTGCAGAAGTCCTTGGCTACTTTGTAGCTCACGTCGGCGTCCAGGAGGGCCTTGCGGATGTCCTTGACGGTTTCCGCCACATTGATTTCGGTGATTTTACCTTCACCCTTCAGTATCTTGAAAGACCTTTCCAGCCTTTCGCTCAAATTCTCAAACATAGTATTGCTGACACAAAGTGTGCAAAGATAAGGATTTTTTGCCAGAAACCCTTTCAAAGCGGAAATCGGTTGAAAAAAACGCGAAAGTTTTAACGTTTCAACCGATTATTTTAACGTTTCGAAATGCCTCCTGGCGGGATGCCCGCTAACTTTGCCAAAAATGATTGGACTTATGAAAAAGATGAAATGGATGGCGGTGCTGCCGCTGCTGGCGGTGTTTACCGCGTGTGAAGATTTCGGCCTTTCGGGGCCGCAGGGGGAACTGAGCTGGACCTTGGACCGGGGGACCTTCACCAAGGCATCGGCCGAGATTCCGGACACCAACGACTTTATCCTTACCATTACGGACAACAAAGGGAAAACCCTTTACGAGGGCAGTTATGGAGATTCCCCGCAGGCCCTGCAGGTGGATCCGGGCAGCTATACCGTGAGCATCGTCTCCCTGCCCTTCACTTCCCCCGCCTTTGCACGGCCGCAATACGGGGACGAGCAGGTAGTGGTGGTAAACAGCGGGCAAAGCGTGAACGTAAAACTGGAATGCACCCTGCTGAACGCAGGTATCCGGCTGAAAGTGGCACCGGACTTCCTCACCACCTTTCCCAATGGCGTGCTGTATTTAAAGAGCGCCAACACGCGGCTGATGTACAGCTATAAGGAAACGCGCATTGCCTATTTCAAACCGGGAGAGGTGTCCGTCCTGCTTTACAACGACGGCAAAGATGAAACGCTGTTCACCCGCAGCATCAAGGAAAGGGAAATCCTTACCATCAGCATTTCGGCGCCGGGAAAGGCGCAAGGGAGCGGTTCCATCCAGGTGGCCCTGGATACCTCCAAAACCTGGAAAACGGATTCGTTCGTAATCGGCGGGAATAACAGCGGAAACGGGAACGGTGGAGAAGAGCAGACCGACGCCTATTCCGTGGCCGAAGCCGCCGCCCATGCCGGGGAAAGCGGCGTGTGGGTGTATGGCTATATTGTGGGCGGGGACCTGACGGCCAATGGGAAACAAGTGAAAACCAAGGATATAAGCAAGCAGACCCATCTGGCCATTGCCGCCCGTTCCAGCATCACGGACAAGGCTTCCTGCGTGGCTGTGGAGCTGCCTTCGGGCAAGGTGCGCGACGCGCTGAACCTGGTGGATCATCCCGACCTTATCGGCCAGCGGGTGTATGTGAAAGGGAATCTGGTGGAAAGCTATTTTGGCACAACGGGCCTCAAGGGCACCAACGATTATGTACTGAAATAGCGCCTACAGCACGGAATCGGCCAGCCGGAGGATTTTCCCCAGCAGGACATCGTACCACTTGCGGCTGGCCTTCCACTGCTGCAGGTTCACCTCCTGGCAGCGCTCCAGGTCCTGCAGGAAGATTTTCTTGGAAGCCAGCGCCATCTCCCGGCCATAGACATAGGCATTTACCTCGTGGTTAATCTGGAAGCTCCGCACGTCCATGTTGGAAGCGCCGGTGAGGGTGAGATAGTCGTCGCACACCACCGTTTTGCAATGGATGAATTCCCCTTTCCACTGATAGATGCGAATGCCCGCCTCCATGCACTCCGTATAGAAGGAACGGTTTACCGGGCCGATTAACGGGGTGTCCACCTTGTAAGGCAGGATGAGCCGGACGTCCACGCCGCGCAAAGCGGCCGACTTGAGGGCGTTGATAACCGGTTCCGGCGGGCCGAAATACGGATTTTCCAGGTAAATGTAGTCCCGCACATTCTGCAGGATCCACTCGTAGCTGAACTGGACGTTGGGGAAGGGGAAATCCGGTTCGTCCGTAACAATCTGGATAAGATTGTCCTTAAGCGGGCCTTCCCCTCCCCGGACATCCGGGCAGAAATAGGCCGGAAGGGGTTCCGGAAGGGTGCCGCCGGAGGTGAGCCAGGTGTCGATGAAAGAGGCCTGCAAGGAATGGATTACCGGGCCTTCCAGGCGAAGGTGGGTATCCCGCCACTTGTAGCGGTAGTTGTTGTTGATGTTCATGCCGCCCGTATAGGCCACCTTCCCGTCTATGACCACAATTTTGCGGTGGTTCCGGCTGTCCAGGCGGAGCCAGTAATTCAGCAGGCCGTTCCGCGGATTGGAGAAACGTTTTACCTCTACGCCCGCCTCTTTCATTTCCCGGTAATAACGCCAGGGAATTTGGCGGTTGGCAAATCCTTCATGGATATAGCGCACCTGCACGCCCTCCCGGGCCCGCACCATCAGCAGGTCCCGGATTTCCCGGCCGGCCTGGTCGTTTCCCAATCGGAAATACTCAATATGGATGAACTTTTGGGCGGCTGCAATGTCCTTTTTGAGCAGTTCCCACTTCCGTTCCCCGGTGGTAATGATTTCCAGCGAATTACCCTCCGACAGCTTGTTGCCGGGGTTTCCGCCCAGCAGCAGACGCACCAGCGGACGGTAACGTTCCTCCACCTTTTCTACCGCATCATCCGAAAACAGCTGCCCGGCCAGTCCTGGGGGAATCTCGGCCCGGAAACGCTCTATCACCTTTCCGTGCAACCGGTTCATGATGCCGAAACGGCGGTAATGAACCCCGCAGAGCAGGTAAATTACCAAACCTACAATCGGGAAAATGGCAATAACCAGCAGCCAGGTAACCTTCCAGCCGGAGTCTCCGTCGTCCAGCAGAATAAAGAGGACTATGCTGAGATACAGCATGCCCAATATGGTTAGCAATATGATGGAAGCCGGAGACATCGTATTAGCAAAGATAAGCAATTCTACCGATTTTTCGTTATCTTTGTCCATTAATATGCCCCATCTCATGAATATCGCCAAAACGCTCGCGGCCATTGCCGCCACCTTTGCATGTGCCTGTGCCTGCGGTCCTTCCTGGCAGGAAGTCCCCGCCGACGGCTATAAACTTATCGTCCAGAAGAAGGGCGCCACCCTGGGTTATACATCGGCCCCCATCCTGGAGGCCGGCGGCTATGCTTTCAAAGACCTGAACCGGAACGGACAGTTGGACGTGTACGAAGACTGGCGGAAACCGGCCGAAGAGCGCGCCCGGGACCTGGCCGCCCAGCTTTCCATAGAGGAAATTGCCGGCCTGATGCTGTACAGCGGCCACCAGGCCATTCCGGGAAGCGCCTACGGCTTTGGCGGGGCCACCTATGGCGGCAAGAGTTTTGCCGAAAGCGGTGCCCAACCCTACGACCTCACGGACCAGCAGCGCAAGTTCCTGGAAGAGGACAACCTGCGGGCCGTGCTGGTAACCACCGTACTAAGCCCGGAAGTGGCCGCCCGCTGGAACAATAATGTGCAAAGTTTCGTAGAGGGCCTGGGCCACGGCATCCCGGCCAACAATTCGTCGGATCCGCGCAACGAAACCGCCGCCACGGCCGAATTCAACATGGGCGCCGGCGGACAGATTTCCCTCTGGCCCACTCCCCTGGGCCTGGCCGCCACCTTCGACCCGGCTCTTGTAGAACAGTTTGGCCAGATAGCCTCGCAGGAATACCGCGCCCTGGGTATTGCCACGGCCCTGAGCCCGCAGATAGACCTGGCCACGGAACCCCGCTGGAGCCGCTTCAACGGCACTTTCGGCGAGGATCCCGCCCTGGATACGGATATGGCGCGGGCCTATGTGGACGGCTTCCAGACCACCCCCGGGGCCAAAGACGGCTGGGGCGTCCAGAGCGTAAACGCCATGATCAAGCACTGGCCCTCCGGCGGCCCCGAGGAAGGCGGCCGTGACGCCCATTTCAACTATGGCAAATATGCCGTATATCCCGGCGGCAACTTTGAGACGCAGATCCGTGCCTTTACGGAAGGAGCCCTCAAACTGAACGGCGGTACCGGCATGGCATCGGCCGTAATGCCCTACTACACCATTTCCTATGGGATAGACCCTTCCGGAAAGAACGTTGGAAACAGCTATAACAAATACATTATCACGGACTTGCTTCGTGAAAAATACGGTTTCCAAGGGGTGGTTTGCACCGACTGGAACATTACCTACGACAACGCCACCATCGAATCCTTCGACGGCAAGTGCTGGGGCACGGAAACCCTCAGCGTAGCCGAAAGGCACTACGAGGTGATCAAGGCCGGCGTAGATCAGTTTGGCGGCAACAACGACAAAGGTCCCGTGCTGGAAGCCTATCAGATGTGGGTGCGCGACTTTGGCGATGAAAGCGCCCAGGCCCGCTTCCGGGCATCGGCCGAACGGCTGCTGCTCAATTCTTTCCGCACCGGGCTCTTCGAGAATCCGTACCTGGATCCGGCCACTACCGCCGCCATCGTGGGCAAGCCGGAGTTCATGCAGGCCGGCTACGAAGCCCAGCTGAAGAGCATTGTGATGGTGAAAAACCACGGGAACGCACTACCCGCCAAGAAGGCCAAAGTGTTCGTTCCCAAGCGTTTCTATCCATCCAGCCGGGGCATGTTCGGCCTGAATCCCGGTTCGGCTACCCGCTGGGATTATCCCATCGACCGTGCCCTGGTAGAGAAGTACTATGAGTGGACGGAGAACCCGGCCGAGGCCGACTTCGCGCTGGTCATTATCCAGGAACCTTCCTCCGGCAGCGGCTATAGCGTGGAAGACCGCTCCAAGGGCGGTAACGGCTATGTGCCCATCAGCCTGCAGTACCGGCCTTACAAAGCCGAATTCGCCCGCGAAGTTTCCCTGGCCGGCGGCGACCCCAAGGAAAGCTTCACCAACCGTTCCTTCAAGGGGAAGACGGTTGTCACCTCCAACGAGGAAGACCTGAACCTGGTCATTAGCACCAAAGCCGCCATGGGCGACAAGCCGGTAGTGGTGGTGGTGAACCTGTCCCGCCCGGCCGTTCTGGCCGAACTGGAGCCTTACGCCGATGCCGTCCTCCTGGCCTTTGGCGTTCAGAATCAGGCGCTTCTGGATATTGTAAAAGGCAATTCCGAACCTTCAGGCCTGCTGCCCATGCAAATGCCCGCCGACATGCGCACCGTGGAAGAGCAGTATGAAGACACGCCCCGCGACATGCGCGCCCTGCAGGATGCCGACGGCCATACCTGGGACTTCGCCTTCGGCCTGAACTGGGAAGGAATAATTCATGACGCCCGCGTAGAACGTTATAAATAAATGAAAGCCTATCTCAAACATCTGGAAGACCAGATTCACAATAACAGCAGCAGAATCGCCCTGTGCGACTTCGGCGGTGCCTCTTTTACCTACGCCGACCTGGCCAAACAAATTGAGCTGTACCACATTTACTTCCGCGCCATCGGCATCCGGAAGGGGGACAAAATTGCCCTCTGCGCCCGGAATTCGGCCCGATGGGCCATTGCCTTCCTGGCCGTGAACACCTACGGGGCGGTAATCGTTCCCCTGCTGGCCGATTTCACCCCGGAAAGCGCCGCCCACCTGGTGGACCATTCCGAGAGCGTACTGCTGTTCGTAGATCCGGACATGTGGAAGCGGATGGATGTGAGCCGGATGCCCCGCCTGCGCGTGGCCATCAACTGCAAGGCCGACAAACTGCTGTGGTCGGCCGGTAAAAAGTACGAAACGGCCTGGAGCCACCGGAAAAAGCAGTTTTCGGGAATTCACCCGGACGGGCTCCAGCCCGGAAAGGTGACCTACAACGGCTTCTCGGAGGAAGACCTGGCCATCATCAATTATACCTCGGGCACATCCGGCGATCCCAAGGGGGTGATGCTTCCCTATTCGGCCATGTCCGACATGGTGGAATACCTGCAGGGAAAACTGGGCAGCGAGCCCGACCAGCTGGTTTCCATGCTGCCCCTGGCCCACATGTACGGCCTGACCTTCGAACTGGTTTACCCCTGCTGTACGGGCTATACCATCCACTTCCTGGGCAAAACCCCTTCCCCTTCCCTTTTGCTGAAGGCTTTGCAGGAAGTACAGCCCGGCATGGTAATCACCGTTCCGCTCATCATGGAGAAGCTGCACCACCAGCTGGTTGCGCCGCAACTGGCCGCGCAGCCCCTCAGGATGCCGGGATTCAATTCTCTCTATTACAAGTCTATCGGCAAAAAAGTAATCAAGCAGATGGGCGGGCGCGTTCACACTATCATCATCGGCGGGGCCCCGCTCAATTGGGAGATCGAGAGCAGTTTCCGGCACATCGGCCTGCCCTATGTGGTGGGTTACGGCATGACGGAAGCCTGTCCGCTGCTGGCCTATGAGTCGCCCGACAAGTATGTTCCCGGGTCGTGCGGCAAGCCCATCCACAGCATCCGCATCGACTCGTCGGACCCGGAGAACATTCCCGGAGAAATCCAGGCGCAGGGCCCCAACCTTACCTTGGGCTACTACAAGAACCCGGAGGCCGATGCCAAGGCCTGGACCGAAGACGGCTGGCTCCGCACCGGCGATCTGGGCACGCTGGATTCCGGCGGCAACCTCTTTATCCGCGGCCGCATCAAGGCCCTTATCCTGAGCGCCACCGGTCAGAACATTTACCCGGAAGAAATTGAGCATCTGCTGGATATGCATCCCTACGTGAAGGAATCGGTAGTAGTGGACCGGGGCGGAAAAGTGGTTGCCCTGGTGTATCCGGACACCAACGGCATTGCCTCCATGGAAGAACGCGACCACCAGGAAGTGCCGGAAATCATCCGGGCACAGGTGAACACCAAACTGCCGGCCTACAGCCAGATTTCCCGGCTGGAGCTGGTGGATATGCCGCTGATACGCACGGCGAAAGGCACCGTAAAACGGCACCTTTACCAATAATTAGTATTTACGTTATACAATGAAAAGAGCCCTTATCGTCATCACCCTGCTGTTTACCTGTTTTCTGGCAGACGCCCAGGAAAAGCACCTGGTGCGGCTGGGCTGGGGCGACAGTCTTTTTGAGTCACTGGTTTTCCATCCATCGGACGAGACCAAGGACTATTCCTTCAGCGGCCATTACTTTACCGACTACCAGTACAGCGTCACAAAAGTGTTCAGCGTAGGCATCCAGGCCGATTTCCAGTCCATCTGCTGGACGCAGAACAGCAGGCGCTCCCGCAACTTCGACCTTACGCTGATGCCCACCATGCGCTTTACCTGGCTTCGCAGCGAATGGGTCCGGCTCTATTCGGGCCTGGGCGCCGGCGTACTGTTTGCCTTTGACAATGCCGGCGGCAAGGCGTTCGCTCCGGCCTTCTGCCTGAGCCCCATTGGTATCCAGTTAGGCAAAACCAACTGGTGCGGATCGCTGGACCTGGGCGGTCTGGTAGCCTTGAAGGATCGAGAGCATATTTATATGTTAGGCTCCCGGATGGTTTCGGTGAGCGTTAATTATCGCTGGTAAGCCTATGAAAAAGGTATTGTCCCTGGCCCTGTCGGCCATAGTCCTGTTCGCCTGCACCCACCCGGATGTGGAAATTGTGGACTTTGACACTTTCCATGTGCTTTCCGTGAAGGAGGCCGACGTATTCATGAGCGACGGCAGCCTGAATCCGGACATCCGCGTAATGGAAGATTCCGATGAACCCGACACCAAACTGGCTTACACCAATGTGAACGCCATTGTGCGGGATATCCTGGGAGAAGTGCACTGCAACAAACTTATCCATATTGCCGGCACTTACAAGGGGCACGACGTGGACGGCTCTCCCCTCACCCTCTCCGGCAAACTGCTCATCCCCAAGGAAGGCCCCATCAAGAACCTGCTCATTGTGAGCCATTACACCATCGCCGCCAACTACGAGGCCCCCTCGGAAACCTTCCCCATGGAGGGCATCTGGGCTGCCAAAGGCTACGCTGTAGTGATTGCCGATTACATCGGCTTTGGGGTTACCGCCCACCGCATCCACCCCTATATGCACGTTTCCAGCACCGCCCGCTCGGTTGTGGACATGGCGCTGGCTGTAAAACCGTACCTGAAATTCATCGGCCGCCAGCCGGAAAGCGAAGAAGTGATTCTGGCCGGCTATTCCCAGGGAGGTTCCACCACGCTGGCCGTCATGGATCTGATCCAGGACGAATACGAGCATATCTTCCCCCTCAAAAAAGTATATGCCGGCGGAGGTCCTTACGACCTGGCCGCCACCTTCGACACCTCCATGGAATGGGATGAGACCGGTATTCCCTGTGCCATTCCCATGATTGTACAAGGCATCAACGCCGGCGACAACCTGGGTTTGCAGATGAAAGATTTCTTTGCGCCCAAGCTGCTGGCCGGCTATGACGAATGGATTAATTCCAAGAAATACACCGTAAAGGAAATCAATGGATTGATTGGTGCCAAAACCCTGCACGAGATTATGACGGAAGAGGGCCGGAACAAGCACAGTGCCGAAACCGCCCGCCTGTTCCAGGCACTGCTGGGAAACGGTGTGCTTAACTTCAATCCGCATGCCCCCATTTATCTGTTTCACAGTACCCAGGACAGAACGGTGCCCTTCGTCAACGCCCTAAAGGCAGAAGACTGGTTCAAGGGGTGGAATGTCAAATACGATTTTGGAGAATACGGGAAACACGGCACGGGCTGCATCCACTTCCTGGTTAAAGTGTATCAAGACCTATGAGAAAGCTGCTGATTCTGTGTGTAGCCGCCATGCTTGTCGCAGGCTGCTCCAAAGAGACCGTCGTCAATACCCCCTGCAACTTCAAGCTCACTGTAGATTGGGTAAAAGGGAGCAGGGCCCAGTTTACCATAAGCCCAGAGAACAGGAATGCCTGTTATGTGTACAGCGTCATGTCGTATGATCATCCGCTTTACAACAGCAGCGACGAGGAGATTATTAAGTTTCAACTGGACTGGATGCATTCCGACTATGCCAATGCCCGGCATGAAGGAACCATTGACGGTGACTTCGTGGATATGTTCTGTTATAAAGGTACACGCACCGTCAAAAGCAGGTTAATGCCACCGGACTGCGACCATAAGTTGCTGGTATTCCAGATAGATCCGGAATCCCTTGAGGCCATCGGCCCCCTTCATACGGCGGTTTTCCACACCAGTCCCGTCCCCGAAGTGGACATTCATTTTACCATCCAGTGCAAGGGTAATTCGTTCTGCATCCTTCCCTCCGACCATTCGCTTACCTGGTTCTGGGAATACGAAGCATCGGACAGGATTACCGACGTTTACGGCAGTCCCTACTTCTTCTACTACGACATCCTGGACATGTACGACGAGTACGACTTCCTGAGCGGCATATTGAGCCAGGGCCCCGAGCGATGGACCCTGCCCGATGACGATCCGTCCATCAAGGAAGGCGTTCCCTATGTCATGTCCGTTTCCGGATGCTCGGCCGACGGGGAGATCACTTCTTTAGTGTATTACGCCACCTTCGTGTATCAGGGAGGCCAGATAGAATTTGTCTATTCCGAAATGCCGCTAATGGCAGAGGAATAGGATCGGCAAAGAGAATCCAGCACCGGCAGGTTTTCCGGAGCGATGGGCTCGCTGGGCGGCGACTCCAGCTTGAGCGGATTCACGGGAGAACCGTTTTTCCATACGCGGAAGTCCAGATGCGGCCCCGTGGCCGTGCCGGTCATGCCCACATAGCCGATCACCTGCCCCTGCGAAACCCGCTGCCCCGCCTTCACGGCCATTTTCGAAAGGTGCAGATAGGCCGTGGTATATACCGAGTTATGGCGTATCTTCACCATATTTCCAGCACCTCCGTTCCCCCATCCGGCACTCAGGACCGTTCCGTCGCCGATGCTCATCACCGGCGTTCCGGTGGGCGCGGCATAATCTACACCCGTATGGGCCCGCACCGTTCCGTAAACCGGATGCTTCCGGTGCAGGGAAAAGCCGGAAGAGATGCGGTTGAACTTGAGCGGGGCCTTCAGGAAGGCCTTCCGCATGCTTTCGCCTTTTTCGTTCCAATAGGTGTTGCCGCCGTCGCCCTGGTTGTAATAAACGGCTTTCAGGCAAGTAGTGTCACGAAGGAATTCGGCATAATCTACCCGCTCTATTCCAATGGATTCCCCTTCGCATAGCCTTTCATCGTAAAGGATGCGGAAGCGGTCGCCCTTCTGCAGGCCGAAGAAATCCACCGTCCAGGCATAAATATCGGCCACCTCCGTAATCAGGTCCGGCGACGCCCCGGCGGCCACCATGTCGTTCCAAAGGGAGGAGTTGATGGTGACATCGGCCGATTTCCTGATTAGTTCCACGGTTTTTTCGCAGGACCACACGGATAGGCTGTCCCGGAGCTGGAACACCGTCTGCTGAACCCGGCTGTTGTCATAGACCACATAGCTGAGCTGGGTGGAATCCCTGTAATAGGCTTTCCAGCTATTCCCGGCACGCATTTTCCGTACGTCAAAAACCGTATCGCACACCTGCGCCAGCGCATGGGCTTCCTGCTGGGAGGCCCCCAGACGGCTTATCCAAGCAACAAAGTTGTCTCCATTTGCAATTTTGCCGGAAACCACCCGGAAGGAATCCGTGCAGAAACCCAGCGGATACACCGTATCCTTTTGGGGTTCAGGCTCTGACACAGCCGTTTCCCTTTTCTGGGTACAGGCAAGAACGGAAAGGACCAGAAGAATAATGCAGAAAAGCTTTTTCACGACCATTCTTCCTTATACGGTAACTATTACCGGAGTTTCGCCAATCACTTTCCTGAGATCCAGCAGCAGGCCTCTTACCAGCTGACGGGATACGCCCCGCACGGCCCGGAGGCCATTCCCCAGGTTGGCCCAGTCATATACCGGCTCCCCTTCCCAGAGGGTATCCCGGGCGGGCGTCTGGATTTTGGCCGTCATGAAATAGGTTTTGCTGGTATGGGAATATCCCGTCCATTTGGAGTATCCTTCCACATAAAGAATGAAATCGGCCTTATTTACGTCCTCTACTACAACCCATTCCGACCAGGCCCTCAGATATTCCTTTATGTAGGCGTCCTTTTCGTCGATATCGTCCGTGAGGTCCTTGAACACTACAGCCACGCTGCGGCCGGGAGAAAGGAGGCTCCGGAGTTCGATTATCTTACTTCCCTGGGCGGACCCTGCCGCACAACCCAAAGTAAGGAAGAAAGCGAATAACAATATGATACGATTCATTCTTAATAATGTTTTGACCCGTGGGGCCGGAAAATTACTTAAGATAGGCACGGAGAATACGGACGTCCTCTATGGGACGGTCGTTGATGTCTGTGGATACTTGCTGAATGGCATCTACCACGTCCATGCCGGAAACAACCTCGCCGAAAACGGTGTACTGCCCGTCCAGGTGCGGCGTTCCGCCCACCGTCTTGTACACTTCGCGCATTTCCGGCGTCAGTTTTACGCGCCCTCCGGTATTGGCATCTATGCGCTGCTGGACCTTGTCCAGGCCTTCATCGTCAAAGACTTTTCCCCACACGATATAGAACTGCATGGCCGAACTGGCCTGCTCCGGATTCACATCGTCCCCTTCCCGGGCCGCCGCCAACACGCCGCGCCGATGAAAGATACCCTCTTCCAGCCGGAATTCGGCCGGTACGGTGTAGGGCCGGTCTCCTTCCCCCAGCAGCACGCCCGGCTCCGCCGTTTTGGAATCGGGATCGCCGCCCTGAATCATGAAATCGCGGATAACACGGTGGAAAAGCAGCGAGTCATAAGCGCCTTCCGCCACCAGGTCCCGGAAGTTGTCACGGTGCAGGGGCGTGGAATTATACAGTTTCAGTTCAATGACGCCCTTGGTGGTTTCCATCACCACATGGGTTTCCTTTTCCCCGCAAGAAGCGGCACACGCCAGCAGCAGCGAGCACAGTAGCCAGGTATAAATCTTTCTCATTTTTAAGTTATTTTCACAAATATATAGAAAAAACCTAAAAACCCTTTGCAAATTCAAAAAAAACATCTACCTTTGCAGTCCACAATCGGGGTATTAGCTCAGTTGGTAGAGCGTTTGAATGGCATTCAAAAGGTCAGGAG
>CAMJKI010000047.1 GCA_946406355.1 uncultured Bacteroidales bacterium
GGGCCGGTGAGGAACATGTAGGAGGTATTCTTAACCATGAGGGTGAAGTCCGTGAGGGCGGGGGAATACACCGCACCGCCTGCGCAGGGACCCATGATGGCGCTGATCTGGGGCACCACACCGCTGGAGAGGATATTGCGCTCGAAGATTTCCCCGAAGCCGGCCAGGGCGTCGATGCCTTCCTGGATGCGCGCACCGCCGCTGTCGTTCAGGCCGATGCAGGGGGCGCCGTTCCTAAGGGCCATGTCCTGGATCTTGCAGATCTTTTCGCTCATGGTCTTGGACAGCGATCCGCCGCTCACGGTGAAATCCTGGGCAAATACGTACACCGGACGTCCGCCGATGGTTCCGCAGCCGGTAATTACACCGTCTCCGTCGGGATGGCTCTTGTCCATGTCGAAGTTGGTGCAACGGTGCTGGACAAACATGTCGTATTCCTCCAAGCTGCCGGGGTCCAGCAGCAGTTCCAGGCGCTCGCGAGCCGTTTTCTTGCCTTTGGCATGCTGGGCTTCGATGCGCTTTTCGCCGCCGCCCAGGCGGGCTTTGGCGCGGCGCTCTACCAGTTTCTGGATATTATCCGTTTGAATGCTCATATTTTTTGAATTGTTTCTTCTACTTAAACATTTTGTCCACGTCTTTCACCGCATCCGGCAGGGCGAAAACCGCCACGCGGTCGTAGGCTTCTATGCGGGTGTGGCCCACGGCAATGAAACTTTCTCCGCCGCGGATGATGCCGCCGATGATGGCGTTGGCCGGGAAGTCGATTTCCTTCAGGGTTCCCTTGGTTATCCTGGAATCCGGGGCTGCCGTGTATTCCAGCACCTCGGCATCCGTTCCGCTCATGTAGCGGACCGAACGCAGTTTGTCCGATAGGGTGAACTTGAAGATGCGGGCGGCGGTGATGAGTTTCTTGTTGATGACGGAATCTACGCCCATTTCCTCGGCCAGGCGCAGGTATTCCAGGTTCTCTACCTGTGCTATCACGCGCGGGACGCCCATTTTCTTGGCAACCACGCAGGAGAGGATGTTCACCTCGTCGTTGCCGGTGGTGGCCAGTACGGCCTGGAAGCCCTTGATGTCCTCTTCCAGAAGGAAGTCGGAATTGCGCACGTCGCCGCAGGCAACGCTCACCAGGTCCGGCAGGTCTTCCGACAGCTGGCGGCAGCGGGCAGGATCTATGTCGATGATTTTGATGTCTTCCAGTTTTTGGGCCGCCAGGCGTCCGGCTACCATTTCGCCGATTTCGCTGCCGCCCAGGATGAGCACCCGGCGCACTTCAATCTTGTCCTTGCCCAGGTATTTCATGAGCGCGGGAACGCCTTCCCGGCGGGCAATCACGTACAGGTAGTCCATGTACTTGAAGGGCGTGTCGTAGCGGGGGATGATGGTAACACCGCCCCGGGAGATGGCTACAATGCGGAAATCGGCCTCCGGTTCGGCCGTTTTGACGGTTTTGGCGAATTCGGCCACCGACATTTCCAGAAGGGGAGAGTCGTCGTCCAGCTTGAACACCGCCAACTGCAGCTTGCCGCGCGCAAAGTCCATGGACTCCGATGAGGCGCTGTGCTGGAGCATTTCCACAATTTCGTCGCTGGCGCTCTTTTCCGGATAGAACAGCATGTCGATGCCCATATCCTTGAACAGCAGCTTGTTCTCCGGGGAAAGGTAGCTTTCGTCGTCGATGCGGGCAATTACCCGTTTGGCGCCGATTTTTTTGGCCAGCAGGGCGCTGACCACATTCACGCTCTGGGACTGGAAAGGGTTTACGGCAATGAACAGATCGGCACGGGCACAACCGGCTTCCCTAAGCAGCTCTATGCTGGAAGGAGGCCCCTGGACCGTGGAAACATCGGCCGACGAGGTGAGTTTGCGGATACGCTCGGCATCCTCGTCGATGACCGTGATTTCATTGGACGCGTGGCTTAGCATCTTGGCCAGATGTGAACCCACTTGTCCCGCACCTTCTATTATTATTTTCATTTTTTAACAAAAAATAAAAAAAACGCCTACGTTACCCCCTCCCGAAACCCCTCCCCTTGGGGAGGGACTTGTACAAAAAGTACAATTATGCAAATATAATAATTATTTTTAAAAAAGTCCCTTAGGTACTATCCATCCGTTGTATATTCCTTCCGGTTTTTGGGGATTATGGGGAATGGTGCCGGGGCGGCGGAGTTTCCTGTATTCTTTGTGGGCGTCCACTACGGCCCGGAAGAAGCTCCATCGGCCGGTAAACAGGTAAACCAGGGCCGAACAGCCGTCCAGGCACATGCGCACAAAAATGCGCCGCCGTGCCCTGCAACGGCTCCCCAGCGTGGCGGGGAGGTTGTTCTCCAGCAGCAGCAGGTTGTTGCGGAAGTTGAGTCGCAGTTTGAACGGCGATTCATTGGGGAGGGTGCCTCCGCCGATATGATACACGTAGGATGCCGGAACCACCGTAACTTTCCAGCCGTGGAGCTGCATGCGCCAGCACAGGTCTATCTCTTCCATGTGGGCGAAAAAACGCTCGTCCAGGCCCCCCAGAGTCTTCCACACGGCCGCACGCACCATCAGGCAGGCACCGCTTACCCAAAGGACATGGGCCGGGGTGTCGTACTGGCCATGGTCTTTTTCCACCTTCTGGAGAATGCGACCCCGGCAGAAAGGGTAGCCGTAGCGGTCTATCAGGCCGCCCGCCGCGCCGGCGTATTCAAAACTGTCCCGTTCCTTGTAGGAGATGAGTTTGGGTCCGCAGGCGCCGCAATCGGGATGGCTTTCCATCCAATCCACCAGCGGCTTCAGCCAGCCTTCGGGTACTTCTATGTCGGAATTGATGAGCACGTAATAGTCGGCTTCCAGCTGGGCCAGGGCCCGGTTGTAGCCGCCGGTGAAACCGTAGTTCCGGTCCAGGGGAATCAGCTGCACCTGGGGGAACTGGGCCTGCATCAGTTCTACGGAACCGTCGGCCGATGCATTGTCGGCCACGGTCACTTCGGCGTCCAGGCCCTGGCAGGAGGCCAGCAGGCCGGGGAGGAACTGCTTCAGGTAGTCCCGGGTATTATAATTCAGTATGACTACTGCAACTTTCATAAGATTTCTCGACTTCGCTCGAAATGACACTTGTGATGACGCTTATGCGCTGAAATCTACGTCTTTGAAGGCCAGGGTGGGGATCAGTTTGGAAAGGCAGGGGCGGGCGTCATCGGCCGCAGCCAGCAGGTTTCCCCACAGGGTTAGGAAGTTGCCGGTAATGAGCATTTCCCGCACGGGATGCACTATTTTTCCGCCTTGCACCAGGAAGCCCTCGATGCCGTAGGAGAAATTGCCGGTAGCTGCATTGGAGTTACCGCCGTTGAAGCCGGTAACCAGGATGCCGTCGCCCGCTTTTCGGAGTACGTCTTCCCGGGTTTTGCAGCCGCCTGCCGGAAGTACTTTTACGCGCGTGGCGTCTTCCACGGTGGGCTCCAAGCCCATTTTATTGGCAATGTAAGTATTTAGGAAATAGGTGCTTACAACGCCCTTTTCGATGATGGCGCGTTCCCGGGTGGCCACGCCTTCGCTGTCGAAGAGCCGGCAGCCCGTGTCGCCTTTGGTCAGGGGCAGGTCCATTACCGTGAGGCTTTCCGGGAACAGCTTTTTGCCCAGGGAATCGGTGAGGAAGGAATTCTTCTGCTGCAGGCTGCTTCCTCCCAGCGCATTCAGCACCGGGGTCAGCAGTTTGGAGGCGCACTCGCTGTCCACTATCAGGGTATATTTGCCGCTGGGAACGCTCTGGGGACCGATTAGGGCCGCTGCCCGCCGGCAGGCGGTTTCGGCGCAATCCTTCCATTGCAGGTCCTTGAGGGTGGGGGAGGCGTCCCACCAGTAGCTGGAAAAGCGTTTGCCGTCGGCGTCTTCCACCGTGGATTCGTAGCCAATTTCAAAGGAGGTTTCCGTGTGGCGCGCTTCCAGTCCCTGGGAGTCCAGGGTTAGGGAGTCAAAAACGGAGTCCGAATACTCGCCTTCCTCGGAAATGAGTTTCCAGGATGTCCCTTGCGCCCGGTCGAAATGACAAGACTGCAGGGCCAGGGAGCGGCGCTGCTCGGCGGTGAGGGTTTCGTGGGCGGGGTCGTAAAGCTCCAGTTCGCGGCCACTGCGGGCGTTTTTCACCAGGCGCTCCGGGCTGGGGAGATTGCGGCAGGCATCGGCCTCCAGCATGCGCACCGTGCCGATGGCTTCGCGGATAAAGGCCTCCAACTCCTTCTTTTCCAGGCGATTGCTGGAGAAGGTGCCGAATCGGCCATCTACAAACAGCTGCAGCTGCAGGCTGCGGTCCAGCGCCAGCGCCACCTTATCTACCTGGCCGTTCAACAGGCCCGTAAGGTTCATCAGGCTCTTGGTGAGGGTAATGCGCACCTTATCGGCCCCGGCTTCCTGCGCAAACGCCAGGCAATGCCGCGCCAACGCCATCTCCTCTTCCGTGAGCGTATTATTTATCTTATTGATATCCATTCATTTATGCTTTTCTCCCTGTGACTGGAATCACAGGGACAAATCGTTAACTTGCTCATAATCAATCACCACCTACCGTCAGCTTGCCGATGAGGACGGTGGGGATGCCGCAGCTTACGGGGACGGACTGCTCCTTGCCGCAGGTCCAGGCGCCCGGGTCAATGATCAGGTCGTCGGCCACGCCACGGATATCGGCCAGGGCGGCAGGGCCGTTGCCGATGATGTTGATATCCTTCACCGGCGCAGTCAGGCGGCCGTTTTCGATGAGGAAACCGGACTTTACGTAGAAGGTGAAGTCGCCCTCGCCGATCTGCACCTGGCCGTTGGAGAACTCATCTACAAAAATGCCTTTCTGCACCTCGGCAATGAGGTCTTCGGCTTTTGCGCTGCCGCTTTCCATGTAGGTGGCCCGCATGCGCGGCAGGGGGGCGTAGCGGAAGCTTTCCCGCCGCCCGTTACCCGTGGGCCGAACGCCGTAATGGGCGGCGCTGATGCGGTCGTGCAGGTAGGAGGTAAGTACGCCGTCCTCTACCATATAAGTCTTTTGCCCCGGCACGCCCTCGTCGTCGTAGTTGAGGGTTCCGCGGTTGCCGGGCAGGGTACCGTCGTCCAGGATGTTGATGCCGCGCGGGCAAATTTGCTGTCCCATCCTGTCGCTGAAGATGGAGGTGCCTTTCCGGTTGAAATCGGCCTCGAAGGCGTGTCCCATGGCTTCGTGCAGCAGAATGCCGGATGCACCGGCGCCCATCACTACGGGCATCTGGCCCCCTTTGGGCCGACGGGCGGCAAAGCGCTCATCCACACCCTTCACTACTTCGGCGGCCATTTCGCCGATGAGCGCATCCGTGAGCATCTCGGCCCCGCAGCGGAAGCTCCGGGAAGTGGATTTGTTTTCTACGCGGCCGTCCTGCTGGAATACTACCGACAGGGAGACGCTGCCCATGGGCCGGGTGTCCCATTTCAGCTCCCGGGCGCTGTTGTACATAAGGATATCGCTAACCTGGAAGGCCAGATTGGCTATCACTTTCACTATGCGGGTGTCCCGGCTGCGCACGTCCTGTTCCAGTTTCTGCAGGAAGGGGAGGAAGGCCGACAGGGGCATTTCCCGCCAGGGATGCTGCATGGGATAACGGTCGGCGGCCGGATTGGGTTCGCCGCGTCGGGGATTGGCCGTTCCGTAAGGGCTAACTTCTACCGGAGCGCCGGTAATCTGGGCGGCGGCGCGGGCACAGGCCATCATGTCGGCCCTGGAAGTGCTCTCCGAATAGGCATAACCGGTTTTTTCTCCGCTGAGCACGCGCACGCCCACGCCGAAATCCTGGTGGGAACCGCCGGAAGAAACGGCGCCGTCCCGCAGAAGGAGGCTGCTGTAAGTGGTGTTCTCGAAGTAGAGGTCGGAATAGTTGCCGCCGGTTTTGAGCCCTTCTTCCACCAGGGCGTCCAGCAGGGGCTGGTCCACTTGGAAGATGTCAAAATAGTATGCTTTGCTTCCTATCATTTCTTTTCTTCATTCTGGTAGGGTACGCCGTCGTGTGCCTGGGGTGCCCGGGCCAGTTCTTTGGCGATGGTTTCGGTAAAGTTTTCGATGGAAATGGGGGTGTCTTCCAAATCCGTTACCAGGGAACGGATTTGGGTATAAGTTTTCATGTCCCGGATTTGCAGGCCCTTTTTGGATCCTTCGGCCACTACGGAATAGGGGGGCGAAGAATTGTCGGCCAGAATCCATTTGTCGCAAATGGGCATGTAACTGTAGAACAGGTAGTTGAGGCCCATTCGATAGCGGCGGCGGATGGTGGCTTCCGGAATGTCGTGCCCGCCGGCCAGAACCCGCTTGGCTACTCTTTCCACGGCAATGTCCGGGCTGCGGAGCCACAGGTACAGTACGGTTACATAATACCCCTGCGACTGGGCTTTCCGGATAATTTTGATGAGGGAACGGGTGGCCAGGGTGGTTTCTATGCAAAAGTCTTCCCGCCGGTTGAACAGGTACTGTACCTTCTGCATCATCAGGCGGCTGGCCGTAATGTAGGCGCTTTCCGGCGCAAAGGGGGCCAGGTGCTTGGCGAATTCGTCGGAATTCACAAACTCGCTACAGTCCAACAGCTCCGGGAGAAGCGAGTACGAAGCCGTCGTCTTCCCGGAGCCGTTGGGTCCTGATATGATGTATAATCTAGGCACGTTTTTTATTCTTTGGGAGAGGTCCTATTTCAGAGTCCGGACCTCTCCCAAAAAGGTAATTTTGCGGTAAAAAGCTACTACGATGCAGTGGCTTCGTTGATTCGCTTCATCATGGCGAACATGATGGCGCCGGCAATGACGCAGAGCGCCATAAGGATGGCCCAGTTGGCCCAGAGCGGAACGGCTTTCCACAGCAGGCCGGGGATGGAACTGAGGTAGTTGCCAACGGCCGTGGAGGCGAACCACAGGCCCATCATGAGGCCCTTGAACTTGGGCGGAGCCACCTTGGTGACGAAGGAAATGCCCATGGGGCTGAGCAGCAGCTCTGCGAAAGTGAGTACCAGGTAAGTGCTGATGAGGTACATGGGAACCACCGGATCCGGCGAAACCGTGCCCTGCAGGGCGGCGGGGGAAGGCTGGCCGATAGATCCGAAAATCATTACCAGATAGCCCAGAGCGGCCACAAACATGCCCAGGCCGATCTTTACCGGAGCGGAAGGTTCCTTGCCCTTATTGGCCAGGGCGCTGAAGATAGCCATGGAAATGGGGGTGAGGAACACCACGTAGAACGGGTTGAACTGCTGGAACAGCTGGGGCTCGATATCCAGCGGATTGGGCATGCCGGAATAAATCCAGTATGCACCGCCCCAGAGAGCAGCCGTTATAACACCGCAGATAAGCTTTCCTTTCTTGGTTTCGCTCTGGAAGATGCCGAAGAGGGTATAGATGCTGGCGGCGATAAGGGCCAGAATCCAGATATTGAAGCCCAGGCGGGTGGCGCCGGTGGCGTAAGGCTGGGTATAGTCACGGGCAAACCAGGTGAGGGACTGTCCGTTCTGGTGGAAGGCCATCCAGAAGAAGATAACCACGGCAAACACCATGATAAGGGCGGTGATGCGGTCTTTGGTCTGCTTGGGCGTAAGCTCTACCACGGGGGCGTTGGCTGCGGCGGCCTGCTTGGCATTCACATCGGCATGCTTGAACCACTTGCGGCAGAAGAAATAGATGAGAATGGAAACGATGAGGGATACGCAGGCCACGGCAAAGCCCATATTATAAGAGGAGGACAGATGCTCGATGTAGTAGGAACTGAAGGCGGCGGGATCCATGGCCGCTACCGAAGCGTCCGGCATAACCTGCTGCAGTTCGGCCAGGCGGACGGCGTTGTCGGCGGTGATGGTGCCGTCCAGGGTCTGGTGGGCCAGGGCGGGAATGGCTGCCTTGTAAATGAGTCCGGCCTTGCCCATGAAGCTGTTGGTGATGGCGGTGGCGGCGGAAGGGGCGAACATGGCGCCGATATTGATGGCCATGTAGAAGAGCGAAAAAGCGCTGTCCCGCTTGGCGGAGTATTTAGGGTTGTCGTACAAATTGCCCACAAGCACCTGCAGGTTGCCCTTGAACAGACCCGTACCGATGGAAATCATCACCAGGGCACCCAGCATGAGCACGATGCCCACGGTGTTGGCGCCGGTGGGGATGGAAAGGGCCAGGTAACCGGCGAACATGATGCAGATGCCGGTGACCACGCACTTGCCATAGCCGATTTTATCGGCCAGAATACCGCCCACGACGGGCATGAAATACACCAGGGCCAGGAAAATGGAATATACCTGGCTGGAAAGGGCCTGCTCCCAGCCGAATTTGGCCTGGAGGAAAAGCATGAAGATGGCCAGCATGGTGTAGTAGCCGAAGCGTTCACCGGTATTGGCCAGAGCAAGGGCGAAAAGTCCTTTGGGTTGTCCTTTGAACATATTAGCGGTTTTAGATATTTCGTGTCTTACAAAGTTGCGAATTATTTCTGATTTTGCCAAATAAAGCCGCAAACTTGCGATTTCGGCTATTATTGCCTATCTTAGCATGTTTAAAAGTGGAAATAATGAAGAAATTACTGTCTGTATTGCTTTGTCTGAGCCTGGCTGCCGGCGCTTCCGCCCAGGGCTTTGGCTCCCGGATGGCCGATGTGGATTTGGACATGGATCTGGGAGCATCCCCATTCAGCATCGCTCCCATCAGTTATATTTACTTCGGTTTCAACGGACTCGCCAATGCCGAAACCTCTTTTGCCCAAAGCACCGGTTTCTTTTACAGCCAGCAGCTGGGTGTAAATATACTGGAACTTGCTGTAAATCCTTTTCCGGGAGGACGCTTTTCCCTGGGGGCCGATTTCTCGGCAAACTGGTACCAGCTGAAAAAGGGCCTGTTCTGGTATCCCTACGATCCTGTTGGCCTGGCTAAACGCCATCCCAAAGAAAACGGGCTCTGTGTGGCCTATGAGTCGGTGGACGCATTCGGCGTGCAGGAGGTGAAAAGATCTACCCTCTCCGTTTGCACCTTCGGCTTCCCGCTCACCTTCAGCTACACCTTCGGCCGTGTCACCATGGCTCTGGGCGCAGCCCTGGAAGTGAACCTGAACGGCCGTACCCAGCTTAAGGGAATGGGGACCGACGGCAGCAATATCAGTGACACCCGCTCCGGAAAGTTCTATTCAAAAAAAATCTATACCAACCGGCTCACCTTCGACATTCATGCCGGCATTTCCTATGGCGGTCTGGGCCTCTTTGCCAAGTACAGCCCGCTCCCCAAATTCAATAAGGAAATCTCCAACGGCATAGAGGTGGAATGCGGCCCGCAGTTCCAAACCTGGACGGTAGGCCTTATTCTGGGACTGGGCATGTAATCATCGGCCGATGGAAGCAAAAAGCAGCTGGGGCGTCCGTCTGGTGACGGGTCTTCTATACCTGAACGGCCGGCTTCCGCTAAAGTGTCACCGCCGCAGGGCCAGGTTCGTTGCCTGGCTCATGCGCAGTGTGCTTCATTACCGCACCGACGTGGTGATGGCCAACCTGGCCCGCAGTTTCCCGGAAAAGAAGTATGACGAACTCCGGGACATCCGGGACCGTTTCTATCTGCATTTTGCAGAAACCCTTACAGAAATGTGCTGGTTTGCCGGCTGCAAGGGCCCCAAAGGACGGAAACGCTTGATAGACAGCCAGGTAGTACGCCTTACCAATCCGGAAGAATTCAACCGGCTGGCCGCCGGCGCCAAACAGCTGGTGGTGCTGCATTCGCACATGGGCAACTGGGAACTGATGGGCGGCATCCGCCAGTACTTCGGGGATGTGAAGCCGGACATTCTTGCCGATGGCATAGCCGTTACCTATCTGCCGCTGCATAACAGCTTCTGGGATAAGGTTATAGCCAATATCCGCACCATGCCCGTAAAGGACGAGGGATTCGACGGTTATGTGTCGGCCGACCATATTCTCCGCTACGCCATTTTGCACCGGCACGATAAATTCGTGTACATTTTTAATACAGACCAGTATCCGTACCGGGGCGACGGCGCCATGACGGTGGAGTCGTTCCTGAACCAGCCCACCCGAACCATGACGGGCGCGGCCGCACTGGCCTGCCGGCTGGATATGGCCGTGTGCTACCTGCGCTTCCTGCGCAAGGAAGACGGGAATTACAGCTGGACCATCGTTCCGCTGGCCGACCATGCCGGCGGGATGGATCCGGAAGAGATCATGAGACAGTACTATCGGCTGCTGGAAGAAGATTTGAAGCAGCAGCCCTGGAACTATCTCTGGACGCATAAAAGATGGAAATGATGAAAAAGTTGTTTACATCGGCGCTGGCCTGCCTGGCCGGCGTGCTGCTGCAGGCCCAGGAAACCACCTACAGCCTGCCCACCACCACTTTTGTGGTAGAGGTGGACGCCGTGCAGGAATACTTCTATGCCGGCCCCTATGCCGCCTATGCCCAGAAAATGCTGGGTTTCCGCGCCAAAGACAAGGATGCCGTTACAGCCCACGTTACCCGCGTGAGCCTGCTGCCCTGCGTGGAGGCCGATCCGTCGGCCCGCTATACCGTGGAACCCGGCCTGGAGTATCTTCTGAGCATCAGCGCCCAGGGCCTGGTGTGTTTCCGCGATACCCTGGAGGCGGGTGCGCTCACCTGGCGTTTCTCGCCCATCCCCCAGCGGGATTTTTCCGACAAGGGCCTTACCGGTTCCGATGTCCTTCGCAGTGAAACCACGGTGGAACTGGTGCAGGTGGATACCGGCTTTGTAAGGATGCCGGTAACCCGGAAGGTGCCGGACACCAAGTCGCTGGAAGAAAAGGCCTCCGAGGCGGCCGAGATCATTCTCGCCGCCCGTACCGAAAGGATGAACATTGCCATGGGGCAGACGGATGCCACCTTCTCCGGAGAAGCATTGGATGCAGCCCTGAAGGAGCTTTCCCGCATAGAAGAAGAATACCTGGCCCTGTTCCGGGGCTATACGGTGGAACGTCCGCTGCATGGCGTTTTCGACGTGCGTCCATCGGCCGGTGAAAGGGTACAGCGCTATGTGGCCTTCCTCCTTTCCGATACGGACGGCCTTAAATCGGCCGGAAAGGGTACGCCTTTCTATCTGGAACTGGAGGCCGAAACCACGCCGGAGCCTGTGGATGCCGGCGGCCGCCGCAGGATGCTCCGCTACCGCGAGCCTGCCATCTGCACCGTGCGCCTTACTCAGGACGGCCGGGACCTTCTGGTAACCCGTGCGCCCGTTTACCAACTGGGGGCCGAGTGCATTTACGTTGTTGCAAAATAAGTATTAACATACATAATTATGAGCATTAAAGACCTTGAACCCAAAGTTGTCTGGAACAACTTTTACCAGCTTACGCAAATTCCCCGTCCCTCCAAGCACGAGGGTAAAGTAATTGAGTATCTGTATAATTGGGGTATTTCCCACGCTTGTGAGACCATTAAGGACGAAACCGGCAACATCATTATCCGCGTGCCCGCCACGCCCGGCTTCGAAAACCGCCGCGGCGTTATCCTGCAGGGCCACATGGATATGGTGCCCCAGAAAACGTCGGACTCCAGCCATAACTTCCTCACGGACCCCATCAATGCCTATATCGACGGCGAATGGGTAACGGCCGACCGTACCACCCTGGGCGCCGATAACGGCATGGGCGTGGCCCTGGGTCTCTCCGTGCTGGAAGATCCTTCCGTGAAGCACGGTCCGGTGGAGGTGCTGGTTACCTACGACGAAGAAACCGGCATGACGGGCGCCACCATGCTCAAGCCCGGCGTGCTCAAGGGAGACATCCTCATCAACCTGGATTCGGAAGAAGAAGGCGAACTCTGCGTGGGTTGCGCCGGCGGCCTGGATGCATCGGCCACTTTCAAGTACCATAAATATGTAGTTCCTGCCGGCTACAAGGGCCTCAAGCTCACCGTGAAGGGACTGCAGGGCGGCCATTCCGGCATGGACATTTCCCTGTACCGCGCCAATGCCAACAAGGTGATAGCCCGCATCCTGCTGCCGCTGCTGGAACTCTTCGGCGTAAAGGTGGTAAGCTTCAACGGCGGTACGCTCCGCAACGCCATTCCCTTTGAGGCCGTGGCCGAAGTGGCCGTTCCCAAGGAGAACCTGCAGGCCGTGAAGAAGCTCATAGACAGCATCTTTGCCGAGGTTAAGGTCGAATATGCCGAGTCGGATCCTTCGGCCGCGCTGTTTGTGGACGAGGTACCCGTTGCCGCCAAGTTCATCCAGGGATCCGTGATGCTCCGCGCCGTAAAGGCCATCATCGCCTGCCCGTCCAACGTAATCCGCATGAGCCAGAGCATGCAGGGCCTCACCGAAACATCCACCAACCTGGCCATCGTGCGCACGGAAAAGGGTAAGATTACGGTGCACAGCCTCATGCGCAGCGCCATCGACACCGCCAAGGCCGATCTGGCCGAGCGAATCCGCTGCATCTTCGAGCTGGCCGGGGCCGATTCCGTGGAATTCGCCGGTGGCTACAGCGGCTGGCGTCCCAAGCTGGATACGCCCATGAACAAGGTGATGATGGAGCAGTTCCAGAAGGTGTACGGCTATCCTATGAAGATTATGGCCACCCATGGCGGCCTGGAATGCGCCCTGCTGGGAGCCAAGTATCCCAACTGGGAGATGGTCTCTATCGGACCCACCGTCCGCTACCCTCACAGCCCGGACGAAAAGGTGAACATCGCCTCCGTGGCCCGCACCTGGGACTACCTGAAGGTGGTGCTGGAAAACGTACCGGCCAAATAACGGCTGGCCATACCGAAACAAATGCCGGTTGGGGCGGGGCCCCGGCCGGCATTTGTGCAAAGGGTACCTGTTGGCGATCGATCGGAATCCCAGTCCGGCACTGTTTGCGGATGCAAGATGGGGAGAAAATGGGGGATGGCCAAATAAATGGAAGCGGTTTTTCTTACAGGATATTTCGTTGATTTTCAGATATTTGCGAGATTCTTGCGGGCCGTCGCTAGTAAAATCGGCCATTTATCGGCCTGGAAGCGGGGGTGGCGTGTAAGAAAATATCGGCGCGATGGGGGAGTAGAAGCAGAAATATTTGGTTTAATGGAGATTAATGCGTATATTTGCAGTCCTTTTTGGGAACTTAACAGCCCGAAAAGAACGTAAAACATTTATAAACAATTAATTAACAAACAATGGTTAACCAGTACGAAACCGTTTTCATTGCAACTCCCGTTTTGTCTGACACCCAGATGAAGGAAGCGGTTGCCAAGTACGTCAAGCTCATCACCGACAACGGTGGCGAGATTGTGTACCAGGAGGATTGGGGCCTGCGTCAGCTCGCTTATCCCATCCAGCACAAGACCACAGGTTTTTATTACCTGATCGAGTTCAAGGCCGACAGTAATTTCGTTGCCACCCTCGAAACCCAGTATCACCGTGACGAGCGCATCATCCGCTACCTCACCGTCGCCCTGGACAAGGACGCCGTTGCGTATGCCGAAAAGCGCCGCGCCAACAAGGCCGCCAAGGCTGCTCCCGCCGCCGAGGAAGCCCCTGCAACTGAAGCTGAATAATTAGGAGGACAAAATTATGGCAAACGAAAATAAAGAAATCCGCTATCTGAACCCCCCGACCGTAGAGGTTCGCAAAAAGAAGTACTGCCGTTTCAAGAAGGCCGGTATCAAGTATATCGATTACAAAGATCCCGAGTTCCTCAAGAAATTCCTGAACGAGCAGGGTAAGATCCTTCCCCGCCGTATCACCGGTACTTCCCTCAAGTTCCAGCGCAAGGTTGCCCAGGCTATCAAGCGTGCCCGCTCCCTCGCTCTGCTTCCGTATGTTACTGACCTCCTTAAATAATCTGCCTTATGGAAATTTTGCTTAAGAAAGATGTAGCCAATCTGGGTTACGCCGGTGAAATTGTAAAGGTTAAGGCCGGTTATGCTATGAACTATCTGGTGCCCCAGGGCTTTGCCACCGTGGCCACCGAGAGTGTAAAGAAGCAGCACGCCGAGACGCTCCGTCAGCGCGCTCACAAAGAGGCCAAGCTGGTTGCCGATGCCGAGGCGCTCGCCGCTACCCTTAACGCTCAGGTCGTTGAGGTGAAGGTGAAAGTTTCCGAGAGCGGCAAGCTCTACGGCAGCGTTACCACCATGGATCTGGCCGATGCGCTCAACGCCAAGGGCCTGAACATCGACAAGAAGGACATCACCATCCTCGCCGGCGAGGTGAAGGAGTGCGGTGAGTACGAAGCTTCCGTGAAGCTGTACAAAGCCATCAAGGGCACCTTCAAGTTCAACGTGGTGGCCGAATAATCCGGTTCCCGGTAAAGCATTAAAGGGGAGTGACTTCGGTCACTCTCTTTTTTTTATGAATTCTTTTGCTATCTTTGTGTTGGCCAGTACGTCAATAGAATGAAAAGAATCATCCTCTTTATAAGCCTCCTTCTGTCCTGCGGTGTTGCGGTGGCGCAGCCGCGGGAACTTACGGTGCAAGAGTTTCTCAAGCTGTCCCGGACCGATACGGCCAGTTATATCGTCCGGGGTGTGGTGGAGAAGGTTCGCAGCTCTACAAGCGGAAGTTTCTACCTGAAGGACCCCACAGGGACGATGCTGGTGTACGGAATCGCCGACCCTGCGAATCCGGCCCTCCGTTTTTCGGCCCTGGATATTGTCAAGGGGGATACCCTTTCCGTCTTGGGCCGCTTCACTGTTTACAACGGCACCACCAAGGAGATGAAGGACGGACGGCTGCTCTCCAAATCGGACGGGCCGGACCATAATCTTTCCTTCTATGACCGTCTGGAGCGGAAACCCGCTTTCAAGGGGAAGGAAGGCGAGGAGGGTCTGGAGGCCTTCCGCAAATGGGTTCAGTCCCGTGTCAAGATGCCTGCGGATGGTACCGCCGGTACGGTGAAGCTGCGCTTTGTGGTGGGACGCAATGGCGGAGTTCAGGAAGTGCAGGTTGTCCAGGGCGTTTCGCCGGCGCTGGATGCCGAAGCCAGACGGGTGGTCCTGAGCTCCCCCAAATGGAAGCCCGCCAAGGCCGACGGATCCGCGGTGCGGATTACCTACACCATTCCGGTGCACTTCGAATGAATTCGGTTGCCGATTTCGGCGATTTTATTCGAAGCGCCGCCTCACTGTAATTACTTTTCTTTGTCTTCCGGCTTTTCCGGCTCGTCGCCGTGGGAATCCTTGTACTTGAAGCGGCGGATTTTCTGGGTGGCGGTTTTCTCGAAGGGCTCCTTCATGGCATCCACCTCGCCAATCTTGGCGTTCTTGCCAACGCGCTTATTAACCCACTCAAGAACGGCTTTCTTGCGGATTTCCAGCTCCTCGAACCACTTGTCTTCCGTAGCCTGGTCCCAGTTGATGGCATTGTCCTGGAATTTAACCAGCGCCACCAGCTTGCCGTCACGCTCCATCACCAGGGATTCTTCCACACCTTCGATGTTGTTGATCACCTGCTCAATCTCTTCCGGATAGATATTCTCGCCGGAAGGCCCCAGGATGGTATTGTTCAACCGGCCCTTAATGTAGTAGATGCCGTTTTCGTCCACGGTGGCAATGTCGTTGGTGTGGAACCAGCCTTCGTCATCCAGTACCTGCAGGGTACGCTCCGGATCCTTGTAGTAGCCCAGCATCACGTTATCTCCGCGCACCACAATCTCTCCTTCTCCGTTCACGGGATTGATATTGTCCAGCCGGATATCCACTTTGTAGGACGCAGGGCCGATGGAACCCAGGTGCTTTTTCTTGTTCACCATTACGTTGCACACCAGCGGGGCCGTTTCCGTGAGGCCGTAGCCTACGGCGTAAGGGAACTTGCAGTCGATGAGGAACTTCTCCACCGCCGGATCCAGCTTGGCGCCGCCGATGCCGAAGAAGGTGAGTTTGCCGCCGAAGGAATTCACCATGCGCCGGCCGATGAACCAGTGCAGGATGTGGGGGATACGCCGGTCGGCCCAGGAGAGCACCCGGCTCTTCTGGATGGTGGGCCATACGCTGTTCTTTACCACCTTCTCGATGATGAGTGGCACCGAACACACGATGGTGGGCTTTACATCCTTCATGGCTTTGAGCAGGATGGTGGGAGTCGGCGGTTTCTGCAGCGTGTAGCAGGTGGCGCCCACATAGAAGGAATACAGCGTGGAAACGCTCATTTCGTAGGCATGTGCTGCCGGCAGGATGCTCAGGAAACGGTCTTTCTTAAACGCCGGCTTGGCCTTGAAGGCGGCCGCCAGGTTGGAACTTAAGTTCCTGTGGCTCAGCATAACACCCTTGGCCTTGCCGGTGGTGCCGGAGGTGTAGAGGATGCAGGCCAGGTCGTCCGGCTGCGGGTCTTTCACCCAACCGTTGCACTTGAAGTCTTCCTTGTTCTTCTTGATGAACTCGAAGGTTTCTATGTCGATGATGAGGGTGAGCTTTTCCCGGCATTCCTCGCTTAGCTTGGGCATCATGCGCTGGGAAATGAACAGCACCTTGGATTCCGAATGGTTCAGGATGTTGGTGAGTTCATGCTCACTGCTGTCGGGCAGGATGGGAACGGCCACGCGACCGTACACGGTGGCGCTGAAGAAGGCCACTACCCAGTTGGGCATGTTTTGCGAAAAGATGGCGACGCGGTCTCCGTGCTTGATGCCGAAGCGCGTCATGCGCATGGAAAGCTGGTTTACCTTGCGCTTGAAATCCTCGTAAGTGTATTGCTGACCGCCGTCCACATACTGGTAGGCGATTCTTTTTGCATAAGTGCTGGTGGCGTAGTCAAAGACCTTGTGCAGGGTGGTGCAACTTTGCTCGCGGTGGCGATATTTGCGCCATGCCTTGTAGGGGCTTTTGATTCGTTTGGCCATAAATATGTACTACTAACTAATAGATAATTATTCGCTTTTGGGAGAAGGATCGGGCACCGCAAACTGGTCTTTGTGGAAGCCCTGGATGCCCATGGGCCGATAATGGTCGTAAATGCGCTGCATGTCGGCCTTAGGGTCGTCGGTGAGCTCCATCGGCTCGCCCACGGAAATTTGCTTGCGGCCCCAGTCGTAATAGCCCAGGTACACGGTGGCGCCGGTTTCCTTGGCAATGAGGTGATAGCCGCTCTTCCAGCGTTTTACCAGGGAACGGGAACCCTCCGGGGCCAGGGCCAGGTGGAATTCGTCCACGTTCTCCATTACGTCGATGAGGCTTTTCACCGTGGTGGCCGGACTGGAAAGATCGGTAGGAACGGCACCGCAGGCCCTGAGGATGGGTCCCAGAGGCCAGAAGAAAAAGCTTTTCTTCACCATGATGTGGGCCACTTTCCCAAATTGGGTATAGAACAGATAGCTTACCAGGAAATCCCATACCGTAGTGTGGGGCACACCCAGAACTATGGCTTTGGGCTCTTTCATGGGGCCGCCGACGCTCTTCCAACCCATTTTCCGCAGCCACCAGCCGCAGAACTTGGCCCAGCCGGGGCGCACCGTAGTTTTGATTTTAATCTTCTTAGCCATAACTAGCTGCAAGAATTATATATTGACGTCTTCTAATTCTTTCTCGCTGCGGAGATTGTCCATGATGAAGTGCTGGCGTTCGTAGGTGTTGATACCCATGTAGAACTCCATGATATCGGCTATGGATTCTTCATCGGCCAGCTTTACCGTGTCCAGGCGCATATTTTCGCCGATGAAATCTACGAACTCGTCGGAGGAGATTTCTCCCAAGCCCTTGAAGCGGGTGATTTCCACGCCCGTTTTCAGCTGTTTCACGGCTTTGTCTCGTTCCTCGGGCGTGTAGCAGTAGCGGCGCTCTTTCTTGTTATGTACGCGGAAGAGGGGAGTCTGCAGGATGTACACGTGCCCGCGGCGGATGAGCTCCGGGTAGTACTTCATGAGGAAGGTGAGCACCAGCATGCGGATGTGCATGCCGTCGTCATCGGCATCCGTTGCCACAATGATGTTGTTGTAGCGCAGGTTGTCCAGGTCTTCCTCTACGCCCAGGGCGGCTATCAGCAGGTTCAGCTCCTCGTTCTCGGCCACCTTCTTGCGGCTTTCCTTGAAGCAGTTGATGGGCTTGCCCCGCAGGGAGAACACCGCCTGGTTGTTGGCGTTGCGCACCTTGGTGATGGT
>CAMJKI010000048.1 GCA_946406355.1 uncultured Bacteroidales bacterium
GCACCCAGGTCCGGCACCAGCTCACCCACCGCACCCTCGTCGTGGACTTCTACCTCTGGGAACCCTCGGCCCGCCCGAAGCTCCCGGAAGGCTACTTCTGGGTAAAAGAAGCGGAGCTTGACCGCTACGCCAAGCCCCGCCTGTTTGAATTGCTGCTGGAGGCACTTTAACTACATCTTGCCCTGCTCGCCTAACTGGCTGTCTTTGAAGCCAATGAAGTAGAGGACGCCGTCCAGGCCGATGGTGCTGATGCTTTGGCGGGCGCTTTCCTTTACGCGCGGTTTGGCGTGGAAGGCGATGCCCAGGCCGGCCTCGTTGAGCATGGGAAGGTCGTTGGCGCCGTCCCCAACGGCAATGGTCTGTGCCAGATTCACCTTTTCCGTTTGGGCGATAAGCTTCAGGAGATCGGCCTTGCGGCGACCGTCCACAATCTCGCCCACATAGCGGCCGGTGAGTTTGCCGTCCTCGCCTACCTCCAGCTCGTTGGCATATACGTAGTCGATGCCGTACTTGCGCTGCAGGTGTTCCCCAAAGAAGGTGAAACCGCCGGAAAGGATGGCAATCTTGTAGCCGCAGGTCTTGAGTACGGACATCAGGCGGTCCGTGCCTTCCGTAATGGGAAGATGTTCGGCAATATCCTGCATTACAGATATATCCAGCCCCTTAAGTAAAGCGACTCTTTCGGTAAAGCTTTCCTTGAAATCGATCTCTCCGCGCATGGCCCGTTCCGTGATGGCGGCCACCTGGTCGTATACCCCGTGACGGCGGGCCAGTTCGTCGATGCATTCGGCCTGGATGAGGGTGGAGTCCATATCGAAGCAGATGAGGCGGCGCATGCGGCGATACATATCGTCCTTCTGGAAAGAGAAGTCAATGCCGGTTTCCGTACCCATGGCCATCAGGTCCTGCTGCATGGCCTTTTTGTCTTCGGCCGAAAGGAAACCGCGGACCGAGAACTCCACGCAGGCGCGCACATTCTTCTCCGGATGCATAATGCTCATGCGGCCCGTGAGGCGTTTGATGGCATCGATATTTAGCCCGTGGGAGGAAATTACCTTAGTGGCGGCATGAATCTGCTCTGCACTAAGGCTGCGGCCGATGATGGTTAGGATGTAGCGGTTGCGGCCCTGGCGACCAGCCCAGGCCTCGTATTCATCGTCCGAAACGGGGGCAAAACCAATACTGATGCTGCCCAGCTCCGTAATCTTGAACAGAAGTTCCTTCATCACCTGGCCGGAATGGGCCTCATCGATGCGGATGAGGATACCCAGCGTGAGGGTGCTGTGAATATCGGCCTGGCCGATGTCCAGGATTTGGGCATCGTACTTGGCCAGAATGTCCATAATTTCTGCGGTAAGACCCACGCGGTCCTTGCCGGAGATACGAATTAATATCTGTTCTTTCTTCATGATACGCAAATTTACGGATTTTTCCTTAAATTTGTAGCTTAAAAGGACCAATATATATGTCGCTGCTCATCCTATACCTGCTCCTTACCATGGGAATCTCCTTCCTGTGCTCCCTGCTGGAGTCGGTACTGATGTCCACCCCCATCTCCTACATTACCATGAAAGAGGACGAGGGAGACAAGAACGCAGCCCTGCTGATGAAGTTCAAGCAGGATCCGGACCGCCCCCTCAGCGCCATCCTGTCGCTTAACACCATAGCCAACACCCTGGGTGCCGCCGCGGTGGGCCATCAGGCCACCCTCCTCTCCGGAGACCACTGGTTTGGCATCATCAGCGCCATCATGACGGTGCTCATCCTGGTTTTCTCGGAGATTGTGCCCAAGACCATCGGCACCTCCCACTGGAAAGACCTCCTGTGGCTGGCCAAGGTGATGCAGTTCCTGGTTTATCTGCTGTATCCGCTGGTATGGGTAATTGACAAGCTGCACAGCAGCATCTCGGACGACGACCCGGACCTGGGCATTTCCCGCGAGGAAGTTAGCGCCATGGCCAATATCGGCGAGGAAGAAGGCGTGCTGGACAACAGCGAGAACAAGGTTATCCAGAATATCATCAAGCTGGACGATATTAAGGCATACGACGTTATGACGCCGCGGGTAGTGGCCGCCATCGCCCCGGAAAGCATGACGCTCAAGCAGTTCTACAAGCAGGAAGAGCTTTCCCACAATTCCCGCATCCCCGTATATGCCGATTCCCCGGAGTTCATCACCGGCTACATCCTGCGTTACGACGTGCTGGAGAACCTGGCCGAGGATAAATTCGACATGCGCCTGAGGAGCATCAAACGCAAGATTGCCGCCTTCCACGAGGAAACCACCGTAAGCGACATCTGGGAAAGCCTCCTCAAGACCAAGGACCAGATTGCCTGTATCATAGACGATTACGGCGCCTTCCAGGGCATCATTACGCTGGAAGACATCATGGAGACCATCCTGGGCATGGAGATTATAGACGAGAACGACACCATCACGGACATGCAGCAGTACGCCAAGGAGCGCTGGCTCAAACGCAAGAACCAGTACAAGCAGATTGTACTGCCGGAAGAGGACGATGAGTAGGCTGTTCTTCAACCCTTTCACGGGCCGGTTTTTCACTTTAATAGCCAGAAGGAAACGCCGCAAGGCACCCGCAGATGCCCGGATAGAGCAGTTGCGCAAAGAGGCCAAGGCTACCCTTCCCCCGCGTCTGGCCGAGCTGGCGGTCCTGCACGGATTCCACTACAACAAGGTATTCATCAAGAACAACGTGAGCAATTGGGGCAGCTGCAGCAGCCTCAAGAACATCAACCTGAACCTGCGCCTGGTTTCCCTGCCGCAGGAGCTGCAGGACTACGTGATGCTGCACGAACTCTGCCACCTGAAGTACCTGAACCACGGCAAGGAGTTCCACGCCCTGCTGGAAAGCGTCTGCCCCGGCCACCGGGCCCTGGCCAGACAGATGAAAGAGTATAGAATCAAATGAGAATAGCCATCATAGGAGCCGGGGCGGCGGGGTGCTTTTGCGCCGCGCAGCTGCGGAAATGGCGGCCGGAGTGGGCGGTGACCGTGTTTGAGGCCGGCCCGAAGCCGCTGGCCAAAGTGGCTATAACCGGCGGGGGCCGCTGCAACCTCACCAACGACTTCCAGGGCATCCGCTCCCTGGCCGAGGCCTATCCCCGTGGCGAAAGGGTAATGAAACGCGCCCTGAAGGCGTTTTCGCAAGAGGATACCATAGCCTGGTTCCAGGCCCGGGGCGTCCCCTGCGTGCTCCAGGCCGATCATTGCTGGTTCCCCCGGAGCCAGGACGCCATGGACATAGTCCACGCCCTGCTCAATGCCATGAAAGGCGTAGATTTGCGACTGAAATCGCCGGTGGTTTCTGTGGAGGGGCCAGAGGTTTGCTCTGCCTCCGCGAATAATATAGCCGATGCTACGTCAGAGCAAACCTCTGTCCCTGTAAAGGATCTTGCCGAAACTACGGCCGGGAAGGGGCCGAAGGTGTGCTCCGCCTCCGCGAAAAATATAGCCGATGCTACGGCCGGGAAGGGGCCGAAGGTGTGCTCCGCCTCCGCGAAAAATATAGCCGATGCTACGGCGGAGCACACCTCCGGCCCTTGGCATGTGAACGGCGAAGCCTTTGATGCTGTGGTGATTACCACAGGTGGAGCAGCCAGGGGGCTGCCGTTTCTGGAGGGGCTGGGACTGGAAATGGTGCCGCCGGTTCCCTCCCTTTTCACTTTTACCGTACCGGATCCGGGGCTTCGGAGCCTGATGGGGCTGGTAGTGGAGGCTGTCATCGGCCTGCAGGGAACGGCTTTCAAGGCCGAAGGGCCCCTGCTCATCACCGACTGGGGCCTTAGCGGGCCCGCTGCTCTCAAGCTTTCTTCCTATGCCGCCAGACATCTGGCAGAAAGCGGATACAAAGGAAACCTCAGCATAAACTGGCTCAATGCCAACGAAAACGAGGTGCGGGCGCTCCTGCAGAAATCGGCCCTGGATAATCCCCAGAAGCTGGTTTCCAGCACTCACCTGCTGCAGGCCCGGCTCTGGAGCCACCTGCTGGACAAAGCCGGGCTCCGGAAGGACATCCGCTGGGCAGAACTGGGTTCCAAGGGGCTGAACCGCCTCACCGCCACCCTTACCTCCGACAGCTATCCCCTCTCCGGGAAAAGCAGATTCCGCGAAGAGTTTGTGACCGCCGGCGGCGTGGCACTGTCCAACATCGACCTCAATACGCTGGAATGCAAGCGCCATCCCGGTCTTTTCTTTGCTGGAGAAGTGCTTGACATTGATGCCATTACCGGCGGCTTCAACCTCCAGGCCGCCTGGAGTACGGGCTATGTGGTTGCCCGCGCCATCACTGCCACCCTGTCTGCCCGTGTCTAGTGGACCTGGTCCACCATAGGTATGGACGTGGTCCCCTGCAAATTTGGACTTAGTCCAATTCCAGGGGCTGGACTAAGTCCACCGACTATGGCCTGCAGGCCCTTGGAAGGCACATTCGCTGGACTAAGTCCAAAGGGGAAAATAGGACCTCGGCCAAAAGTGTTCGACACCACGTCCATCTGTACCCTGGACTAAGTCCACCTCAAACGTAAACCCCCTGATAGCTGTAAAGGAGGGCCAGGGGAAACGACCCAAACGCAAGAATCACAGCCGTCTTGATAGAAAAATGCCTTTCTGTACCCACATTGATGTCAACACGAAAAAAAAAACTATCTTTGTAGAGATGAGACGTTTACTTTTCATACTGTGTTTACTCTGTGCAGTTTCCTGCAACTGGATAAGCGGGAAACGGGAGGTACCGGAGCCTGTCCAGGAAGAGGAACAGGCCGAAGGAGCCCAGGTGGACGAGGAGGATCCGCTGGCCAGTCTGGGCAAGATCCTGGATGGACTCAAAGAACTGGCCGAAAAGGCCGTGGAGAAGGGCTGGATTGACACCACAAGCGTAGAGGAAGCGCCGGAACCGGAGGAAATGGAAGAAGAAGAAGCGGAAGAAGAGGCTGCGGCGCTGCCCCAGGCCCCGGACGAGTGGTACGACCACGATTTCGCCCTCTCCTTCACCTACCATCAGTACGTGGGAGCCCAACACTACAAGGCGGGAGATTTCACCATGTATTATACCCGTATCGGCAACAAGGTGTATCTGCACAAGCCCGGACAGGCGGCGGAAGACTCCGTGCTGGAATTTCACGAAGACGGGACCCGCACCTTTACCTACTATCTGTCCGGTATCAAGATGCGGAGCAACAAGAAGGAAGGCGATGCCCATAAGTACCTCCGCCACCAGTTCACGGACGTCGGAAACTGCTTCAACGCCATCCTGGGCAGCCATCCGGACATTTCCCGTGCACAGAAGGAAACCACCATCAGCGGACGCCCGGTGGCCATCATCCACACGGAAAAGGACGAGGACATCCTCACCCAGCACGTACACACGGAGAAAGACTATTACGTGGACAAAGAATACAATTTCCTTTACAAGACGGTGGGCAACGGCTCCGGTGGCGGCATGACCATCAAGAACGGCTGCACCTGGGAAGTGACCTATTTCACGGACAAGCCCACCAAGAAGGACATCCACCTGGTTATAAGAGAAATACCAAAAACAAACTAAGACTAATATGGGACTTTTTAAAGACATTCTTTCCGGCGCTGTCAGCGACAGCATAGGAAAAGTGGTGGGACAGGCCGTAGAAAAAGCCGTTACCCCCGCCGCAGAGCGCCTGGCCCAGAAACAGGCCGAAGCCATTGACAAACTGGCCGAAAAGACAGAACAGGCCGTCGCAGAAAGCGGTGCCGCCATCGACAAGGCCGCAGCAGACGTCGCAGACGCTGCTAACGCTGCAGAAAGCGCTCCGAAACAGGAGCTTACCCCGGAGCAGCAGGAGCAGGCCAAGCAGGCCGCCCAAGCCCTCAAGGGCCTGGGAATGATGTTCTCTGGCGCTGTGGCCCAGGCCAAGAAAGAGGCCGAAGAGGAAGAAGCCGCCAAGAAGGCGGCCGAAAAGGCCATCTTCGAGAACTGGGACCAGAATCTGGGCAACTATCCCATCTGGGACGTGGGTGGAAGCGAGTTCGAATTGGAAGAGCAAACCCCCGTTAACGGTCATCCTGCCTGGCGTTTCTACCTCAAGGGCCGCCCCTATCTCATGGAACTGTACATGAACAAGCTCCGCGCGGCAGGTTTCACGGCTATGCACTGCAGCAATCCCCTGGACCTGAATGCAGATACCTATTTCAAGATGATTGACGGCGTTTGCTATGCCTTCAACCGCACGGACGCCTGCTACGACGGCTGGATCAATGTGAACTTCTACGTAGACAACTATGTCCCCAAGCTGCAGAAACCCGCTCAGCAGGCCACGGATCTTAAGGATGTAGCCAAAGGCCTCTTCAAGAAACTCTTCTGATGACCTCTCAAGTACTTTATATTGTGATTGCGGCCGCCGTGGTGCTCATTGCGGTGGCCATAGTCATTACCTGGCTGGTAATGCGCTCGCATGAGGTAAAGGCCTGCAACCAGCTGGAGAATGAGCTCATTGCCGCCAAAGAGGCCCTCAAAAGTGCACAGACCCTGCAAGAAGCCCAGGCCGATGCCCATGAAAAAGCGCTGGCCATGCAGCAGGAATCTTTCGACAAGCAGTTGGAGGCCGTGAAGAGCCAGCTGTCGGCCGAGACAGAAAAACTCCTGAAGCAGCGGGAAGACGCCCTGCAGCAGAAGGCCGAAGAAACCTTCAAGAACCTCACCGGTCCGCTGGGAAAGGACCTGAAAACCATGCAGGAGGCCTTTGAGGCGCAGAAAGAGGCCCAGAGCAAGGGGTCGGCCACCATCAAGGAAGTGATGGACTATGCCGTAAAGAACCTGCGGGAACAGACGGCCAGCATCGGCTCCAAAGCCGATAACCTGGCGCAGGCCCTCAAGGGGCAGAATAAGATGGCCGGCACCTGGGGCGAGGTTATCCTGTACAACATGCTGGTGAACGAGGGCATGGTGGAAGGCCGCGACTTCGACCGGGAAGAAACGCTGCGGGATCAGCTGGGCACCGTGGTCCTGAACGAGGACAGCGGCAAAAAGATGCGCCCGGACTACATTCTCCATTATCCGGACCGCACAGAGGTGATAGTGGACGCCAAAACCTCCATGGAGGCCCTTTCCGACTGGTTTGCGGCCGATGACCCTGCCGTAAAGGACGATGCCGCCAAAAGGAATTTACAGGCCATCCGGGCGCAAATCAAGAACCTTTCCGGCAAGCGCTATCAGGATTATATCCGGGAAGGCTGCAAAACCCTGGACTACGTTATTATGTTCATCCCCAATTACGGGGCCCTGCAACTGGCCAAATCCCTGGCTCCCAATATCTTCCAGGAGGCCTACCAGCAGGGGGTGCTGCTCACCACGGAAGAGACGCTCATGCCCTTTCTGCGTATGATCCGCATTGCCTGGACCAACTACGACCAGGCCCGCAACCAGGAAAAGATTATGAAGGCCGCCCAAACCATGGTAGACCGCGTTTACGACTTCTCCAAGGCGCACGCCGCCATGGGCGACAAGCTCCACGCCGCTCTGGATGAATACGACAAAGTATCAGCCAAGATTGGGGAAGGCGGCAATTCCATCCTTACCAGCGCCCGTCAGCTCTTGAAGCTGGGCATCCCCAAGAACCCTAAGAAGCCCCTTCCGGAAGCAGAGGAATAAAGCCGATGCCCGAACGGGCCGCAAATAGCGCGTCCTTGGGCGAATCCCCTACCATCACGCTGCGGGCCGGGTCGATATCCGGCAGCAGGGCACAGGCCTCCTGGAACATGCCCGTATTGGGTTTCCGGCGCGGATCGGCGTCATCTGTGGCCGTGCACACCAGCACCAGGTCTATCCGGCCGCCGGCGGCCCGGATTTCCCGCAGCATCTGCTTGTGCACTTCGGCCAGATTGGCGTCGGACATTACGCCCTTGCCCACCCCGCGCTGATTGGTAACCAGTACTATGTTGGTGAACTTCCTGGCCCATTGCGCCAGCGCGTCCAGCATGCCGGGCATCCATTCCCATTCTTCCCAGCTTTTCACGTAATCCCCTTCCAAATGGCGGTTCAGCACGCCGTCGCGATCCAGGAAAAGCGTATCGGCATCGGCCGCCAAAACAGCCTCGGAGGCCTTCTGAACGGCGAACCAGGCAGGAATGGCCCATTGCGCCGTGGCGTAATCTTCCGGGATGCCGATATCTATGAAGTAGGCGTCCGATATCCGGCCCCATACCTGTCCCCTGCTGGCCCCGGGCTCCAGCACGTCCTTCTCGAAGGAAAACCTTTCCGGAAGCCCCTGCAAATCCAGGAGAGAACGGTTAATGGCATATACTCCGCCGTTGATAAGGCCCTCCTCACAAGGCGCCTTTTCGTGGAAAGCGGTGACCTGGAGTAGTTTCTTCGGGCCGGAGGTATGCTCCGCCTCCGCGAAAAATATAGCCGATGCTGCGGCGGAGCACACCTCCGGCCCCTTTCCCGAAGCCGCCGGCCCTGCAGGTGTCGTTTCCACTGCGCCATAGCGACTGAAGTTGCGCATGGGCTTCAGGGCAACGGTGATGGGAGCATTAGTAGTGAGGGTCTTTAATGCTACCGGGAAGAACGTGTCTCCATTCACCACAAACACCTCATTCTCATGGCATTTCCCCAGTGCCAGCCGGATGCCGCCGCCGGTTCCCAAAGGTGTTTCCTCAACGGCAAAATCGTATGAAAACGGCCACACCTGTCCCTGCACATAGGCCATCACCTGTTCCTTCAGGTAACCCACCGAGAATACCACATGCGTTACTCCCTGTTCCACCAGCCATTCCAGCAGATAGCCCATAAAAGGCCTACCGCCTCCGGAGGGACCGTTTTCCTCAGGTGCAAAAAAGACAGCCGATGCCCCTGAGGAATACGGTCCCTCCGGAAGGCCAATGGGTGCCAGACATTTGGGGATTTCGGCCAGGACCGGCTGCAAGCGGGTACCCAGGCCGCCGGCAAGGACTATAACTTCCATGCTACGGCGCCTTTCTGGGTGAACTGGAACGGGACCACCTTGCCGGGCAGTTTGGACAAAGCCAGGGAAACGGCCACGCGTTTGGTGGGCGGCACCATCAGCATAATGAAACCGCCGCCGCCGGCTCCGGACACCTTGCCGGAAATGGCGCCGGCCTCCAGGGCCACGTCAAAGGCTTCCTGAATCATGGGATTGGTAATGGCGCCGGCCATTTTCTTCTTGTCTTCCCAGGCGGCGCCCAGGATGGCAGAAAAACGGGCCATATCGCCCTGCAGCAGCGCCAGCTTCATGTCTATGGCGCTTTGCTTGATGCGGTGCATGGCCTCCACGGCCACGGTGTTGCCCGCCGTTGTGGCCTTCTGCTGCTCGCTGATAATAGCTGCGCCATCGCGGCTGCGGCCGGTGAAATACAGCAGCATGGAACCCTCCAGTTCCTCCACTATCCAGTCCTTGATGCGGAGCGGGTTCACAATTACCATATCGGAAGGCAGGAATTCCATGAAATTGAAACCGCCGAAAGCGGCCGCGTACTGGTCCTGCTTGCCGCCGGCCAGCAGAAGGTCTTTACGCTCAATCTCATAGGCCAGGCGGGCCAGCTCATAGTCGCCCAGCGGCAGGCCCATCCATTCGGCAAAACACTTGAGGATGCACACCACCATGGTGGAACTGGTGCCCAGGCCCGATCCCGCGGGAGCATCGTTGTAAGTAGTGATGGAAAAGCCGCTTGGTACAGGGCCAAAGTCCCGGATTACACGGTTGTACACCCCGTCAATGAGCAGGGCGCCCGTATCCAGCCTGCCGGTACCCATGGGTACTTCTCGGCGGATGCCGGCATCGGCCGCATCTACCCGCACAACGGGCAGGTTCAGGGTTTCTATGGTGCAGTAGGCGTTAAGGTTGATGGTGGCGTTGAGCACGTTGCCGCCATACAGGTCGCTGTAGGGCGATACGTCCGAGCCGCCGCCGGCGAGGCCCAGCCGAAGGGGCGCTTTGCTTCTGATTATCATAACTTGGCCATTTTCTCTTCTACCTGGGTAATGCGGTAAGCGGCCTCGGGGTAACCGGTTTCCTGCGCCATCCGGTAATAGAGGATGGCCTTCTGATACAGTTCCAGGGTTTGTTCTTTCACCTTCTCCTTATCCCTGCGCCAGCGCATTTCCGGGGCGTTGTCGCCCAAATCCTCAAAGTCCACGCCGGCCTGGAACAGCATCTGGGCCTGCTCCTGAACGGCAGCGCGCAGGTTTTCCCGCTGGGTGGCAATAGTCTCGTGCTGTGTTTGAATGGCTTCCTGCTGGCTGGCAATGGTCTGGTGCTGCTCGGAAATGGTAAGGTCCCGGGCCTCAATCTCGGCCTTAAGCTGCGCTATCTCCTCTTCTTTCTCCGTAATTACCTTCCGGAGACTCAGGATGGTCTTTTTGTACTGGGAATTCTCCTTTTCCAGGCGGTCCAGCTTGTCTTTAATGCTGTCGATGTTTTCCTGGATCTGCTCCACCTGCGTAAGGCGGGCGGTGCCCATCTCCACATCGGTGCGCAGGGTAACCGTGCGGCCGGAAATTTGGGAAAGCTCCTGCAGGATACCCTCCACGGCAGCGGCCTGGGCGGCATATTCGGCCCGGGTGGCTTCCGCGCCGGCCTGCAAATCGGCATACTCCTGGACCAGCTGGTCATATTCTGCCTGGGACACCGTGCCCGACTGGTTCAGGCAGGCCGATGCAAGCAGCAAAGCTATGAGTAAAGATACTATCTTGAGAGTTCGCATATGAATTCCTGTTTTTGGAAACGGATGGTTGTCTTTTTGATGGCCGGTTTATAAGTGACTTCGCCGCTGCCCAGTTCGACCGAACTCACCGAGGTGCCATCCAGGGTAAAGCCGTAATAGACGGGGCCGTAAACGGTGATGCGGGCCACCTGGAACTGTTTGGATACCAATTCTTTAACCACAGCGGTGGAATAGTGGGTTCCATCGGGGTCCGTGAGTTTCATGGTATAATTGCCCTCCAGCGAATGCAACACGGAAAGAGGGACGGCCTCTTCGCCGGAAGCGGCCGACGGCCCTCCGCAGGAAACGGACAGGATGGCCAGTGCCATCAGGAGGAATATGAGAAGCCGTTTCATACTAGGCAAGGATAGCATCGGCCAGAGCTTCCAGGGCAGGCTGATCGTCGGCCTTGAAGCGGCTGCGGATGGTAACGGTGTCCCCCACCACTTCCACTTCCTTCATCTGGCCGAACATTTCTTTCATTACACGGCCGGCCGACGGGGCCCAGGAGCCGTTTTCGATGAGCGCCACCTTGCGTTTTTGCCATCCCTTCATCTGGAGGGAATGCAGGAAATCGTAGGCGGGCGTGAACAGACCCGCATCGTAAGAGCAGGCGGCCATTACCATGCGGCCGTAGCGGAAGGCGTCTTCCACGGCTTCGGCCCGGTCGCTGCGGGTTAAATCGCACAGCACCACCTTGGGGCAGCCTTTGGCCTTGAGGATATCGGCCACCCGCTGCGCCACTTCCAGGGTGCCGCCATGGATGGAAGCGCAGGCCACAAACACGCCCTCCGTTTCCACGCCGTAGCTGCTCCAGGTGTTGTACAGATTCAGGTAATAAGCCAGGTTCTCCCGCAGTACGGGGCCGTGGAGCGGAGCGATTACGGAAGGCTCCAGCGGCGCCACCTTCTTCAGAAGCGCCTGAACCTGAGCACCATACTTACCCACAATATTGAAGTAGTAGCGGCGGGCTTCGCAGGCCCAGTCATCGTCCTGGTCGCCGAAGAGACGGCCTTCCAGGGCGCCGAACTTGCCAAAGGCATCGGCCGCAAAAAGCACGCGGGTAGAACGTTCGAAGCTAACCATTACCTCCGGCCAGTGCACCATGGGCGCCATAATGAACTGGAGGGTTTTGCTGCCCAGCTCCAGCATATCCCCTTCCTTCACGGCCAGGGTGTGGAAGCTGCGGCCCGGCAGGAACTGCCCCAGCAGCTGCAGAGCCTTGGCGCTGGCCACAATCACAATATCCGGATAACGGGCCGACAAAGCCTCTATGAAACCGGAGTGGTCCGGCTCCATGTGATGCACCACCAGATAATCCGGCGTACGGCCTTCCAGGGCCTCTTCCAGCTTTTGCAGCCATTCCTCCCCTTTCCGGCGGTCGGCCGTATCCATTACGGCCACCTTGCTGTCCAGGATAAGGTAGGAATTGTACGACATGCCTTCCGGCACCACGTACTGGCTTTCGAAAAGGTCTAGATGGACGTCGTCAACGCCAATATAGGGTATTCCCGGAGCGATTTCTTTCATACTTGACACATTAATCAAGCAAATATAACAAAAAAATGCGTACCTTGCCGAAAATTCCTGAAGCTTATGATGACAATTTGGGATTACATCAAGCGACTGATAAAAAAGTACATTTATGTGTACGACCAAATAGACACGGCCGATGCCGCCGAACGCATTAAAAACGGCATCTGGTTCCGCGGGCCCAACGTCTGGATCCTGGCCTTCTCCATAGTTATCGCTTCCGTGGGACTCAACGTCAATTCCACGGCGGTAATTATCGGCGCCATGCTCATTTCCCCGCTTATGGGACCTATAGTGGGCACCGGCCTGGCCCTGGGCACCAACGACACGGATCTGCTGAAGCTGTCGGCCAAGAACCTCCTGATAATGGTGGTGATAGCCCTTCTGGCTTCTACGCTGTATTTCATCCTCTCTCCCCTCTCGCTGGTGAATCCTACGGAACTGGAGGCCCGTACCAGCCCCACCATCTACGACGTACTGATTGCCCTATTCGGCGGCCTGGCGGGCATTTTCGAGAACAGCCGCAAGGAGCGCGGCACGGTGCTTTCGGGCGTAGCTATTGCCACAGCCCTGATGCCGCCGCTGTGCACCGCCGGTTACGGTCTGGCCCATCTGAACTTCCACTTCTTCTTAGGGGCCATGTACTTGTTCATCATCAACGGCGTTTTCATTACCCTGGCCACCTACATGATGGTGAAGTACCTGCGCTTCAAGACGGTGGGCGGCGTATCGGCCGAAACGGCCAAAAAGCGCCGGAGCCTGATTTCCGCTATTCTTACTATCGTACTGGTACCCAGCATTTATACAGCCATCAACCTGGTGCTGGACAATAACTTCCAGCTTAATGTAGAATCTTTCGTGGACGAAAACCGCCTGGTGGGAAGGTCGTATATCTACGACTACGATATCGATAACCGGCATGTAACCTTCTCCATTGCCGGCGCTCCGCTCAACGACAGCCTAAAAACCGCCTTCTTCCAGAGCGCGGCAGAGCACAATATCCGGGAAGACCGCATTACCCTCACGGAGCATACCATCGGCATGAGCCAGGAAGAAATGAACAGCCTCATAAACGATATTTACAGCCGCACAGATGCCGAGGTGGCCAAAAACGAAGACCGCCTGAATACCATGCAGGCCCAGCTGGATATCCTTACCTTCTCGGTGGAAGAACTCAGGAATCAGGCCGATTCCCTGCAGCAGGCAAGAGACTCCCTCCGCCTGGTGCAGCACCAGCTGGATTCGCTTATCAATGCAGGCCGCCGCGGCGCCCGCAGAAGGTAAAGCCTAAGACAGCAGTTCCTTTACAATGGTAGAAATGGTGCGGCCGTCGGACTGGCCGGCCAGGGCCTTGTTGGCTGCGCCCATCACCTTGCCCATATCCTTGATGGAGCTGGCGCCCACCTGGGCAATGATTTCCCGGACTTTTGCCTTCACCTCTTCGGCCGAAAGCTGCTGGGGAAGGTATTTTTCCATTACTGCGGCTTCGGCCAGCTCGTTGTCGGCCAGCTCCTGACGGCCCGCAGCCACAAACTGCTCGGCCGCTTCCTTGCGTTGCTTCACCAGCTTCTGGATCATCTTTAAGACATCCCCGTCAGTAACCTCCTTGGAGCCTCCCTCGCTGGTTTTAAACAGCAGGATTTCTCCCTTGATGGCACGCGTGGCGTTCATGGCAACGGTATCTTTAGCCTTCATGGCTTCCTTGATGGCATCCTGGATTTGCAGTTCTAATGACATATCAACAGTTCATTTGTGTTTCGCGAATACAAAGTTAGCATAATGTCGTAACATGATTCTAACAATTATACAAAAAATTTATGTATATTTGAAGGGTATGAAAAGATGGAAACTCATAACTATTCTCCTGGCCGTGTCTCTGGTGCTCGGTGCGCAGAACAACCCTTACGGTCTTGACGACGAATGCTATGCGATATACTACAATGTAGAACAGCTTGTAGGCAAGCCCAACTTCGACAAGGAAAACAACCGGCTCATCAGCACAGCCATACTGAAGAGAGACACTAAAGCCCAGACGCTTTACTATGTAGAACGTCTCAAGGACCTTACGGTACGTCTGGCAGAAAAGAAAACCACTACCCAGAAGGAAGACGACCAGGTGCTGGAATACACGGAAGACCTCAAGAGGGTAGCTACCGACCTCGACCAGCCCCAGTATTTCTATTACGCCTACGACATCGCCCAGAACTACTTCTTCTCCCATGACAAACTATACCAGACCATGGAACTGGTGAAAGACATGAGGGAGCAGGCTGTCGAACGCAATGAACCTTACGGCATCTGGATGGGAAACCGCTACATCATTTCCCTCTACATAGCTCAGAACGACTATATCTCAGCAAAGAAGTATATCGCCGAAGCAATCCGCGTTTACGAGACTTCGGACGACCCCGCCATCAAGGCCGAGTCAGCTACGCGCCTGTACTGCGAGATGTCGGACACATATCCCATCGGCAACGATTCCGTCCCGATTTACCTGGCCAAGGCAGACGCCGCCCGCCTGCAGCATCTGGACTCGCTCCGTTGCGAATATCACCATGCCAAGCTGGCCGCTTTCCAACGCGACATAGCAAATTATGAAGCCGCCAGGGACTACTGCCTTGCCGACCCCTCCCTTCCCATAATCAGCGCCACCGCCCCGATGATGTTCAGCTACATCGACAAACTGGTGTACGGGCAGGAGATAGAAGACTTTGACATCATCACCATGTCGCAGCACCTCAGGGAGGTGAAATACATCGCCAACATCGCAGAAGAATACGGCCGCAAGGAGCTCGCTTTCAATATAGAAAAAAATCTGGTAGCATATGAGGAGAAAGTCCTCGCCGAATCCAACCAGTCCAGGCTTGCAGAGGTGGAGGCCCAGCTCGGTAACGACGTCTTGTCCGCCCAGGTCAGCCAGGAGACTTTGCGCGCCAAGAAAGCATACCGCCTATCTGTGATACTGCTGATGATAATCCTCATCGTGGTGATAGTATTCTTCGTGATTTACACGAGGAACCTCCGCAAGACCAATGAGAAGGTGCGGATGGCAGACGCCGCAAAGACCCGCTTCGTGCAGAACATGAGCCACGAAGTCCGAACACCGCTGAATGCCATTGTCGGCTTCTCTCAGCTCCTCAGCCTTCCGGATGGCAGTTTCCCCGAAGAAGAGAAGGAAGAGTTCGCAGGCCACATCGTCAACAATACCAAGATGCTTACGATGCTGCTGGACGACATTCTCAACGCCTCAGCAATGGACAGCGGCAATTACCGCATCACCTACGAAGACGGCGAAGTGAACTACATGGCAGAGTCTGCCATCTCCAGCGCTGAGCACCGCCTGCAGCCGGGAGTGAGGATGTACTACGCACCTGAGAGTCCCGAGCCGTATACCTTCCGCACCGATCCCAGACGCATCCAGCAGATCCTGATCAACCTGCTGACCAACGCCTGCAAGCACACTACCGCCGGAGAGATAAAGCTGGTGAGCTCGCTGACCGAGACCCCTGGCTTCGTCACGTACTCTGTCACTGACACCGGGCCGGGCGTGCCGCCGGAGCAGGCGGAGAAAATTTTCGAGCGCTTCGTGAAGCTGAACGAATTTGTCCAGGGCACCGGCCTCGGCCTGAGCATCTGCCGTGACATCGCCAGCCACATGGGCGCCAAAGTATATCTTGATACAACATACACTGCCGGTGGCGCACGCTTCGTGTTCGCCGTGCCGTGCAATCCAGTTAAGCAACAAAAATGAAAAGAATAGTCCTGTTACTGTCACTTCTGACATCAGCCCTCATTGCCGCCGGCCAGAACAACTCGTACGCCATAGACGACGAGTGCTTCGTCTGGTTTGCCCAGTCAGAGAATTCCGTGGACGATTTCAACTCTGACGCCTTCGACGAGGCTCAGAAGAACCTTCTCGAGCTGTCCCTGCGCAGGAAGGACACTAAAGCCCAGACCCTCTATTATATAGTGCAGCTCAAGAGGACTTGCCACTATGGTTATTACAAAAGGAAACAGAGTCAGCTGAATAAAGAAGAATGGGACGCCGCATATTGGAACGAATTGGTTGAACAGGACAGGGAAACCGCCCAGAGCATAGCCAAGTCGACAGGATACCTCCAGTATTACTATTATGCTTCAGACTTGTGCCAGACCTATTATTTCAACACAGGACAAGATGTGATTGCCGGCGATATGCTCATAGCCATGATGCAGGAAGCCAGGATCAATAACGACGAATATGGTATGTGGAGATCGCTGATATACCTCTCACTGCTGTATAAGCGTTTCGGAGACATGAGAAATACTCAATTGTACCTGCTGGATGTTATGCATATATATGAGACATCTTCTGACCCGACGATTACCCGCCAAGGGATGGCTGCCCAGTATCTCGACCTTGCATGTACCTATCCGGTCGGCTCTGATTCAGCGAGAATAAACTTTTCTAAAGCGGAACAATCCATCCTGACCAGGCAGGATTCTATAAAGGTCTATTATTTCAAAGCTCAGCTGTCAGCCTGGGATGGTGACCATGCAGAATACCGGCGCTATAAAGATTACTGCCTGTCAATGCCTTCTTTCCCTGCCCTGATAATCAATGGACCGTATGTTTTCAATTGCATCGACAACATCCTCAGAGATTCCCGTACAGAGGCGTTCCGAAGCAGCATCGATTCCCTGTATTCACATCAGCAGTCAATCTTCGTTTCCCAGCTTGCGGCAAAGCATGGACAGTGGGAAACAGCTTCCAGAGCATTGTTCGCATATACGGAAAGACTGACCTACGACATTTACAACATCAACCGCCAGCGGCTGGGACAGATGTCGGCCGAGTATGAGAACAACCGCCTGAGGGATGATCTGGCCCAAGCTTCTCAGAAAGTGACGCGGACTACGATCTGGATTGCAGTGCTGCTGACCATCATCCTCCTTGGCACCCTGTTTATCACCCTGCGGCATGTCAGGTCACTTAAGAAGGCATTTTATAAAGATGAAGCCCGCATAGCCGAGCTGCAACATGAAAACAATGAATTAAAAGAATAATCGATATGATTCCTCTCTACGCATAGTTGGGAGCCAACTCAAAAAATGTAGCCAAGATGTAGCCAACTTTTGGAAAAGCAAATGCCCCTGGAGTGCGTCCAGGGGCATTTTTGGAGGTACCAAGCGGAATCGAACCGCTGTAGCAGGTTTTGCAGACC
>CAMJKI010000049.1 GCA_946406355.1 uncultured Bacteroidales bacterium
CATCTGCACGTTGTTGCCGGTACCGCCGGAGATGCCGCCGGTCTCGATGCCGGTTGCGTTCTCGTCGGAAGCGGTGAGCTTGGTGACCACGTTCTTGTTGTAGGCCATGTTAACGCCGAAGGTCCAGCTGGCGTCGCGGGTTTCCACAATTACGCTGTTCAAATCCACTTCAACACCCATGTTGGTCATGGAACCGATGTTGGTGTTCAGGTAGTTGGTAAGGTTGGAAAGGCCCGGAACCGGGATGTAGTTGAGGATGTCGCGGGTGTCGCGCTTGTACACATCCACGCTGGCGGTGAGGCGGTCGCCGATGAAACCGAAGTCCATACCGGCGTTGTAAGTAGTGGTGGTCTCCCACTTCAGGTTGGCGCTGTAACCCAGGGCCACGACCGGAGCGGAATAGTTCTCACCGTTCACGAAATAGTAGGAACCCGGCGTGTTGATGGACAGGAACTGGGCGAAGGTGTCGTAGTAGCCGCCCACTTCCTGCTGACCGGTTTCACCCCAGGACAGACGCAGCTTGAGGGTGGAGATGGGATCGAAATTCTTGAGGAAGCTTTCGTTCTTGATGTTCCAGCCCAAAGCAACAGACGGGAAAATACCCCATTTGTTGTTCTGGAAACGGGAAGTACCATCGGCACGGATTGTTGCGGTAATGAGGTATCTGCCGTCAAAATCGTAGTTGGCACGACCGAAGAAGGAGATGAGGTAAAGCTCACCCTTGCCTTCACCGTTGCTCATTTCCAGATCGTCGGAAAGACGGAGCTTGCGGTTGTGGTTGTTGCTCCAGAAGTGCTGCCAGGAATAACCGGCCATCACATCTACGAAGTGTTTGCCCAGCGTCTTGCTGTAGTCGGCATAGAACTCCAGGGTGGTGTTCCTGCGGATGTAATCGTAATTCTCGCGGGAACCGCCGCCGGATTCGGTGGTGCTGTGGATGGAGGCCTCGGAGTCCTTGGCCTGTGCGCGGAATCCGCTGGACTTGGCCCAGTCGATACCCAGGTTCAGGTTCAGACGCAGGTCTTCGAAACCGTGAATCTTATAGTCGAACTGGGAATTGCCGATGAAGCGGATGGTGTTGGCATAGTCGCGGCTGGCTTCCAGCAGGGCTACCGGGTTAAGGGTGGCCATGGTGTTGGGGTTGCCGGCTGCGTCAAACCATGCGGTGTAACCGTTGATGCCGTTGGGATCGTACACCGGCTTGGTGGGATCGTAGTGGTTGGCACCGCCGATGGCACCCTGGTTGGCATAAACGTTATAAGCGTAGGAAGCCTTTCCGTTCAGATTCACCGAAAGGTGATTCTGGAAGAAGGAAGGAGCAAAGTTGGCCGACAAGGTAAGGCGGTCCATGCTGGAGCCCTTGAGGGTACCGTTCTGCACGGTGAGACCACCGGAAACACGGTAAGGCAGCCAGGTACCGGCCTTTCCGCTTACGCTCAGGTTGGCGTCCACGGAAGGGGCCACGCGGTAAATCTGCTTCTGCCAGTCCGTATTGGTGTTGCCCAGAGCGGCTTCAGCGGCCGAATTCTCACCGTAAAACTCGCGGATGAGGGAACGGATGCCGTTGGCGTCCAGGAGGCTGTTGTACTTGGCGATGGTGTTCACGGAAGCGGTGAGATCGGCTGCTACGTGCGGAGCGCCCGTAGCGGTCTTTGAACCCTTCTTGGTAGTAATCACGATAACGCCGTTGGAGGCGCGGGAACCGTAGATGGCGGTGGCCGATGCGTCCTTGAGGACGGAGAAGCTCTCAATGTCTTCCGGGTTGATGGAAGAGAGCGGATCCGAGAGGCCGCCCACACCGTCGTTGGACACGGGCAGGCCGTCGATCACATACAACGGGTCGTTGGAAGCGTTGATGGAGGAGCCGCCACGGATACGGACGGTGGCACCGGAGCCCGGCATACCGGAACCGGCGGTAACCACCACACCGGCGCTCTTGCCTCGCATGAGGTCCGCCGGGGAGGTGATGACACCCTTGTTCACTTCGTCGGCTTTCACCGTGGAGACGGAACCGGTGAGGTCGCTCTTCTTCACGGTACCGTAACCGATCACCACTACCTCGTCCAGGAAGGCTGTGTCTTCCTCCAGGAGGATGGTGCCCGGAAGGGCCGATGCTGTAAAGGTTTGAGTGGCGTACCCGATGCAGGAGATTTCAATCACTGCATTGGGACCGGAAACGGTGAGCACGAAGTCACCGTCGAGCCCGGTGGACGTACCGTTGGTACTCCCCTGCTCCACCACGGCTGCCCCGATCACGGGTCCCATGGCGTCTTCCACTACACCTTTAACCTGGTATCCGCCCTGGGCGAATACCGTCGTGCAGGCTGCCAGCAGCACTGCGATTGCGGTTAAAATCCTTTTCATTTAGCGTGTAGTTAGTTAATATATAAGAAATTAATTGGTTTTCTTGGTGTTGATGAAGTAAACGCAGCAGGCGCCCATCACCAGGTACACACCCGCCATCAGCAGCATGGCCGGCTGGCTGTCCCCCACCAGGCGCAGCACCGCACCGCCCGTTGCGGCCGCCACAATCTGCGGCAGGCAGATGGTGCAGTTGAACAGGCCCAGGTAGCTGCCCATGTAGGGGCTGCCTTCCAGGGCGTTGGTGAGCAGCGAGAACGGCAGGGCCAGCATGGCGGCCCAGGCAAAGCCGATGAGGAAGTAGCTCACAAACAGCGCATACTGGTTGTGGATGAACATAACGGAGGCAAAGCCCACGGCGCCAATCAGGAGGCTCACCACATAGGCCGTGCGGATGTTCTTGAAGCGCGGGATAATGGTGGCCCACAGGATGGAGCCTATGGCCTGGATGGCGAACAGAACGCCCACCCAGTTGCCTGCGGCCTGGTATTCGGCTGATGCGGTGGCGCCCTCTACGGCAGCATCCACGCCCCAGCAGTTGAGAGCGATGGCGCCGTTGGTATAGTTCCACATGTACAGGAAGGCGGCCCAGCAGAAGAACTGCACCAGACCCACCGTCCAGAAGGCCTCGGGGGCCTTTTTCAGCAGCGAGAACAGGCCTTCGCCCTTCTTCTCCTCCTTGGCCTGCAGGTCTATGCCGTGGAATTCGGCATACTCCCTGGGCGGCATTTCCTTTACCTTAAAGAAAGTATAAAGGACGCAGAGGATGAGGATGGCGGCGCCGGTGTAGAAGGAGTACTTCACGCTGTCCGGAACCTCGCCCACTCCGGCCTCGTTGGCAATGCCGATCCAGGTGAAGAAGATGGGGAAAATGTAGCCCATCAGGGATCCGGCGTTGCAAAGGAAGCTCTGGATGCTGTAGGCGGTGGTTTTCTGCTCCTCGTTCACCATATCGCCCACCATCATTTTGAAGGGCTGCATGGCCACGTTGATGGAGGTGTCCAGGAAAATGAGGGAGAACAGGCCGAACCACATGGCCATGTTCAGGCCCAGGAACAGGCGGGCGCCGAAATGCAGGCTGCCGGCGTTGGGCAGGAACACCATCACCAGCACGGCGATAATGGCACCAACGAGCAGGTAGGGCTTTCTGCGGCCCATTTTGCACCAGGTGCGGTCGCTGTATTTGCCGATGAGCGGCTGTACAATCATCCCCAAAAGCGGGGGTAGAATCCAGAAGAAGGAAAGGGAATGCGGATCGGCGCCCAGCGTGGCGAAAATCCGGCTGATGTTGGCGCTCTGGAGCGCATAGGCAATCTGTACTCCGAAGAATCCGAAGCTCAGATTGAACATCTCCCAAAAACCAAGATTGCGTTTAGCGGACATTGTATTTAGTGTTTTTCCTATGCAATTAGCATCACAAAAATAAAACTTTGAACTTTAATATAATCGCGCGCAGGAATGAACGGCAAAAATGGCAGGACGAAAGGAAAGATTCCCCGGACGAACGGATGACGGGATTTGCGCATTTGCAGAAAATGAACTACATTTGGAAAGCCGATTTGCCTATGGGAAACATCCGCGCACCCTATATCATCCATGTGATGGCCCTGCTGCATGTAGTGGCCACCTTCATGTGCATGCTGCTTGGCATCAACGACTCCCTTCTGCTCACCCTTCTCACCATGACCATGACGGTGCTGCTGTGCCTGAACAAACAGCTGTCGGCCGAGTTTGCCGCCATAGTGATTGTGCTGGTGAACGTGCTGGGCTTCCTGATGGGCACCTTCGGGGCCGACCTGCTGGAGCTGTTCATCCATAACGAAATGGTTGTGAGGGCTTTGGCTACATTCATCACCACCGAGCTGCTGGGCTGGGGCGTATTGCTTTTTGTACACCTCTTCCCTACCCGCGTGGCCGCCAAAGGCGACTGGAGCAACAACATCGGCTGGATGGTGGCCGCCGTCACCATCGTTTTCATGCTGCGGGTAGGCGTGGACATGCTGCTGGCATCGGCCGAACCGGGCGTGGAAACCATCCAGGGCATCATGGAAGTAAGTGCTTTCTGCCTGGTGTTCGTGCTGTATTTCGCCGCCCGTATGCGCAACCAGACGGATATAGAGCGGGAAAAAACGCATCAGGCCGAATTCCGCTACATGGCCCTCAAGCAGCAGGTGAACCCCCATTTCCTTTTCAATTCGCTCAATGTACTGGATGCCCTGGTGCAGGAGAGCTCCCGGGAGGATGCCAGCCGCTACGTGCACAAGCTGGCGGGTATGTACCGCTACATGCTGCAGCACGAGGGCGAAAGCCTGGTGCGCCTGTCGGAAGAGATGGAATTTACCCGTATGTATGTGGAACTGATGCTGGTGCGCTTCCCCAAGGGCCTGGACGTAATGATTAATGTGCCGGAGGAAGACCTGCAGTTCCACGTGGTTCCGTGCGCTGTGCAGCTGCTGGTAGAGAATGCCACCAAGCACAACGCCATTTCCGAGGAAAACCCGCTTGTGGTGGATATTGTTTCCGATGCCGCCACCCGCACCATCCGGGTTAGCAACAACCGCATCCCCCGCCTCTCCCCTTCCCATTCCACGGGCCTGGGGCAGGCCTATATCCGGCAGCAGTATGCCGACCAGACCAGCCGGGTAATCGGCATTGAGTCTTCCGACACCCTTTATCGCGTAACTTTACCCCTTTTATAGTATATGCAGAAACTCACCGCTTTCATTATTGAAGATGAGCCTCGTGCACAAAGAATCCTCCAGAACCTGCTGGCGGCCGAATTCCCGGACATTACCGTGCTGGGCTGCGCCGCTTCCGTGGTGTCCTCTGTAGAATGGCTGCAGGCGCACAACGGCAGCAACCCGGACATGCCGGCTCCCGACATCATTTTCATGGACGTGGAGCTGCAGGACGGCAACAGCTTCCAGATTTTTGACAAGGTGGATATCAAGGGGCAAGTAATTATGACTACGGCCTACGACAGCTATGCCGTAAAGGCCTTTGAGGTGAATTCGCTGGATTATCTGCTCAAGCCCATCGAACCGGAAGACCTGCGTCGTGCCGTTTCCCGGGCCGAGGCCGCCCAGCAGGATGTGCCCACCCTTACCAGGGAGCCGTCGGCCATAAGGGAAAAGTATCTCATTAAGCTAAACGACCGCATTGTGCCCCTGAAAGCCCGCGAAATAGCCTTTTTCTACTCCGAGGCCAAGAATTCCTATGTGGTGCGCACCGATGGAACCGCCTTTATCCTGGACGATTCGCTGGATGCCATTGAGCAGCAGATGGATCCGCACCGCTTCTTCCGCATTTCCCGCAGCTGTATTATAGCGGAAGACGCGGTAGACAGCGTAACCAAGCTTGTTGGCAGCCGCCTCCGCGTCATCCCCAGTGTTAAATTCAAAGGCAACCTGGACCTTACGGTTTCCCGCGCCCGGGTAGATGCCTTCCTAGACTGGTTGCAGGAGAACTAACGGTCTCTTCCGGAGTTTAATACCAGATTCCTGATCTGCTTGTTCAGCTTATCGTTGCCGATAAGGCTTTCCAGCGTGCAGTGCATCCGGAAGCGCCAGTAATAGCGCGGAATGGCCGGCACGTTGATGCGTTCGTCGGCCGGATTGCCCGGATAGCGCACGTCGCCGTCGATGGAAACCCAGTCCTGCAGCGGCAGGATGGCGAACATGGCCGGTGACTGCATGTGCTGGAAGATAATCTGTTCGCACACCCACGGTTCGCAGAAATACGGCGTATCGCCAATGTGGTGCAGCATTTCGTGGTAGAAACGGTCCGTGAGGGCGCGGTCTTCCTCCCACCAGGCGCGCATGGGGGCCATGTCGTGGGTTCCGGTGGCGCAAACGCACAAGTAAGGATAGCCGGCAGGATTGCCGAACATCACCTGCGGATCCTTGGGCATGCGCTGGATTTCCAGGGACAGGATGTTAAGGTCGGCCATGGTTTCCGGCACACAGGCGGGAATCATGCCCAGGTCTTCGCCGCAGGCCAGCATGCCGGTGGCATCCAGCAGGGCGGGCAGCTTCTTGTAGGCCGATTCTTTCCAGCAGCCGTCGTTGCGGTGATAGAAGAAATCGTTGTACAGCAGGTTGAAACGCTCTTTCTGGCCTTCGTCCAGGGCAAAGTACGCCCGGCTGGAGAGCGGCGCGGAAATGCGCGGATGATAGAAACCCTTCTTGCGCGGATCTTCAATGAACAGCACATCCGTTTCTTCCCAGCCTTCCTGCGGGGTAATGTAGCGGCCGTCGCTTACGTCGAATCCCCAGTTGCGGAGTTCGTCGGCGCTGAACGGCAGGGCCGGGTTAAAGTAGCCCATGAGGCCCGTCTTGTACTTCACCGGGATTTCCCAGATGCGGAAGAAGCCCAGGATGTGGTCTATACGGAAAGCGTCGAAGTACTCGTTCATCTTGTGCAGGCGGTTCTTCCACCACTGGTAGCCGTCCTCGGCCATCTTTTCCCAGTTGTAGGTGGGGAACCCCCAGTTCTGGCCATCTACGGCAAAGGCATCCGGCGGTGCACCAGCCTGGCTGTCCATGTGGAACAGCTGCGGGAACGTCCAGGCGTCGCAGCTGATGCGGCTTACGCCGATGGGAAGGTCTCCCTTCAGGATAACCCCGTGCCTGTGCGCATAGGCCACGGCGTCCTTCAGCTGGGCGTCCAGCTGGAACTGCACATAGCTGTAATAGTCAATTTCGCCCTTATGCTCCTGTATAAAGGCGTCCACCTTCTTCTGACTGTACTTGGCAAAGCCTTTCCACTTTGAGAAATCGGCCGTACCGTTGATGTCCCGCAGCACGCAGTAGGCGGCGTAGGGCAGCAGCCAGTAGGCGTTTTCCTGGGTAAAGGCTTTAAATCCGGCCGATTCCAGCACGGCGGCGCCATTCTTTTCGAAGGCCTTGCGGATGTACTTTTCCTTGGCCTCGTTCACCTTTTCGTAATCTACCTTATCCAGGGCGTTCAGCTCTTCCTTCAGGGCCTTGTAAGCCTTGTCGGCGCGGATTCCCAGGGCCGGCAGATGCAGGAACTGCGGATGCAGGGCAAAGGAGGAATTGGCGTTGTACGGATAGGAATCTACCCAGGTGCGCGTCATGGTGGTGTCGTTGATGGGCAGCAGCTGGATTACGTTCTGACCCGTTGCCACGGCCCAGTCCACCATCTTCTTGATGTCGTTGAACTCACCTACGCCAAAGCTGTCTTCCGTGCGGAGGGCGAACACCGGGATGGCCACGCCGGCGCCGCGCCAGGGAATGGTTTCGAACTGGGATTCAATGTTGCCCAGGGTAAGGCGGGTGCCCTTGGGCGGGATTTCGGCAAACAGATGGTTGCCGCCCTTTTCCCAGGCCACCGGCTTCAGGGTTTTCCTGTCTACAATCACAAACTTGTACTCGAAGGCGTCCTTCACCTCCAGGTCCACGTTCCAGTAAGGGAAGTTCCAGTCTTCCATCAGGATGGGCTTGTCCCAGCCGTGCAGGGTTTTTCCCTTGGTGCCCACGATGGCCAGGGCCTGGTTGGGCCGCACTTCCGCCGCCACTACGCAGAAGGTCACATTCCCCTTCTGGGGGCCTGCCACGCATTTATCCGGGCGTCCGAAGATCACATCCTTGAAGGCCGATGACCAGAAGGCCGAATTGGCCGGACGGTCCATCCAGCGGGAGCGGATTTCCAGATTTCCGGATTCCGGCAGCCGCAGGGTGTGCTTTCTCCATTCGGTACGGACCACTTTTTTATCGGCCTGTATGGAGAAATAATAGTCGTGCGAGTTGTCGAAGTCCTTGGCCGTGAATTCTTTCTCCCAGATGCCGCCGAAGGGACTGCTCATCTGGTAGCAGCGCCCGCCAACGTTGATGCACACTTCTTCTCCGCTGCGGGTAACGTATCTTACACTGATTTTGATTTTCATTCCGGTGTCATTAATTGGTCTTATGCAAATTTAAAGGGATTGCAGGTATTCTGCAACCCCTATGGGACGAACGGTTGATTTTTGCCGACGAACTGTTACTGCCCGCCCAGCCGGCCGAAGAATTCCAGCGTCTGGTTCCAGTTCCGGTAAGGGTCTTCCCCAAACTTCACCAGGGTACCCAGGAAATCTTCTGCGCCGTCTTCCCCGCTGTGGGCGTCTATCAGGTAGTCGCCCAGCAAAAGCTCCTTGTGGGTACCCAGAATTACCCTGTTCCAGGCCGGAACGTCCAGCCAGCGGTCTATCCAGGCCTGCCGGTCCTGCTGGCACAGCAGATACACGTCGTAGCTCTCGCAAAGCGTGCGGAAGCCCTTTACGGCCTCGTTTACCGGCTCTCCGTTGCGGGTGTCCAGCAGCACGTCGTCCACATTGATGAGCAGCACCCGTTTCTTGCGTTTTTCCTGCCGGTCATCTACCCACTGAATAACGGGCAGCAGCGCATGCAGCATGGCTTTTTCATTCAGCGCATGCTCCCCGTTAAAGCGGATGGCCTGCCGGTAATGGGCATGGAATTCGTCGTAGCAGTCCACCAGGGTGTCTTCCCGGCCGAAAAGGCCCCAAACGCGGTCTCCGTCGTTGGTCTGGAAGCGCTGGGAAGTGATTTCCCGGAACGCCTCCAGCAGGCCCTTGGTAACCATAAACCAGGTTTCGCCGTCGGCCCGGGGATTCTGGAACTCCATCTTGCCCAGGCCCATGTTTTTGCGGATGGTTTCCTCCAGGTGCAGGGCGGGGTTCACGCAGATGCGGTCGAAACCGTTAAGCTGCTCCGTGTACATGCCGCCCATGGACGTGCCGATGATAAGGTCCGGCTGCTCCTTCTGGCAGAGATCCTTCAGAAACGCCTGTGCCACAGCGGGTTCCACCGGAACGTCTGGCGAAATGATTGTGGCCGAAGGCAGCAGCGTGCGCAGCCTTTCGGCCGTTCCCGTGCTGCCCGCCGATGCAAATCCGTGAATGTAGATAATCTTTTTCCCGGCCATCAGGGACGGCCGGGCATATTCATAAAACTCCATATACTAATAATGAACCACGGTAATAACCACCTTGCCGGCTTCCTTGCCGCGGACAACTTTCATCCGCATTTCACCGGTAACCTGGGTGCCTACGCCCATTTCGGTGAGTTTGGCCTCAATGCCCGGCTCCCCTTCTCCAATCAGGTCGGCTTCGGTAAGCTCTCCTGCCCAGAGGACGGGGCCGTAGCTGTGATTGATTACCCAATAGCCCGGGTCGATACCGTCGAACACATACTCGTCCAGGCCTTCCTTGATCATCACGCGCTTGGTGTTGGCATCTCCGCCGTAACCGCCGCCCCGCATACCGGGTGTGCGCTTGTTGATTTCCACTTCACCGCCGGTGCCGTTCACCTCTTCCGAACGCGGCTTGTAGTAGTCCAGGCCGCTGTCGAAGGATTCCACCTGGAAGTAATAGTTGGCATCGGCATTCAAGCTGTGCAGCTTGAAGTAGTTCTTGTCGTACACTATATAACTGTTGTACAGCTTCTTGGGCTCTATGCCGTAGCGGATAATATAGCCATCGGCTCCGGGAACGGGATCCCACAGCAGCTGCGCCTCGCGGGCGTCTTCCGGGTTCCGTACCACCTTGATACCCTCTACAATGGTGCTCTCCCCTACGTCCGGATTGCCGAATACGCGCAGGTCCTTGACGCTGAACTTGGCGCCGTCGTGGCACTGGCGGGCGTTCACCACTTTAACGTAGCGGGCCTGCACCGGAGCTGCCAGCTGGGTGTAGTCGTGGTGGAAATCGTACTTGTTCCCGCTCTTGTCAATGATGGTTTTCCACTCATAACCATCTTTGGAAACTTCTACCGTATAGCACTGGTAGTATTCCGGATTGGCGGGTGCGGGGCCGCCGAAGCCAAAGCCGCCGCGGGCGGGCTGTTCGGCGCCAACATGGTCCCAGTTGCACTGGATGGCGTAAATATCGGCCACCTTGCCCAGATCTACCTGGAAGAATTCGCCGGGATTGCCCGTTTCGGCCGCCCAGTTGGTCATGAAGTCCTCGTCCACGCCATTGGCGGCAACATAGTTCTCGAAGGTAGAAGATACGGTGACTTTCTTCTTGTTGGAAAGGAGCTTCCAGCCGGTCCAGTTGTGCTCTACAGCGTCGGTGCGGGTGCCCGGCCAGTACTGCGGGTAGTCGCCGAATGCTACGTTGGAATGCATGACGCCTTCTTCATCCACAGCCGTGGGATAGATGGCCAGTTCCGATCCGCGTCCGGCGCCGCCGTAGCTGGAAGGAATCATGCAGATGGTCCACAGCTGGCCGTTCTTGTCGTGGAAAGTGCTGCCGTGTCCGGCGCCCACCGCAAAGCCCGTAGTCTTGAAAGTGAGCGGGTTATGCTGGGAATACGTGAAGGGGCCCATGGGGCTGTCGCTCACATAAACGCCGTGCGAATAGGAAAGCAGTTCCAGGCCGATGGCAGCATACTGCAGATAGTATTTTCCGTTGTGCTTGGTCATCCAGGGGCCTTCAATCCAGGGATATTCTTCCTCGTAATAACCCCGACGGCCGTTGAAGATGGAGAAGATAACGTCCTCGGTGGTACGCTTCTCAAAACCGTGCCTGCGGTAGTCGCTGAAGAAGAGGATTTCCGGACCTGCAATCTCCTTGAAAGTGGTTTTGTCCAGTTCCACCACCTTGAAAGGCATCAGCTGCGACCAGCCATAGTACAGATACAGGTGCCCGTTGTCGTAGAACAGGTTGGCATCGCCGTAGCGGTCGCTGTCAAAAGTGCCACATTGAACCCATTCTCCCTTGCGCGGATCCACTGCCCGGTACACGTTTTTGTTGTTCATGGAGCAACCGTACAGGGTGCCGTCCATTTCCACCACGGAAACCACGCCGCCGGGATAGTTGGGGGCATCTACATACGTCCAGTCCTTGAAATCCGGAGAGTACCAGTAGCCTTTGCGGTGGGATACAAAGAGGAAATAGTCGTTGTCATATATGAGGACAACGGGTTCTCCGCCCCTGTAGGAGCGTTCCTGGCCCACTACCAGATCCAACGGATTGCAAAAAGTTTCTTTACTTTGCGACAATGCGCTGATACTGAGGATGCTAAGTGCTGTTACGACAAATAGCCTGCGAAAAATATTATGGGACATGGCGTTATTAGTTTTGTCTTTCATTACAAAAATATGTATTTTTAGGGTGAAATACAAAGAACTTTTTATGAAACGCTTAATCGTTTTATTTTCCTGCCTGGCAGCGGCCTTTTCGGCGCATGCGCAGGGCCTCGTGATCAATGATCTGGAATACTTCGAGGAAACCGGTGTCAACGTGCTGGTATACAGCAACCAGTACAACGGCATGTTCTGCGACGAAAAAACCGCAGGGGTAGAAATCATCCAGCGCGGCGAACGCATTGTAACCGGTGGCGGCGTCCGCCTCATGAACACCCCGGAGCAGTGGGATATCTATGCCGATCTGCTCTCGCGCGATGTGGACCGCGGCGCCGGCAGCATTACCCTGGGCTTCGAATACCCGGACTACAACTTCAAGCCGCGTATAGAGGTTAAGGCCAAGGGGACCGGATTCACCATGGCCGTATATTTGGACCAGCCCGTTCCGGAATTTCTGGAGGGCAAGGCGGGCCTTAACCTGGAGTTCTTCCCGGCCTCCTACTTCGGCAAGAATGTTCTGGTAGACGGCAAGGCCAAGGTGCTCCCCCGCTATGCCGCCGGAGAAACCAGCATGCATCCCGTGAGCGAAAAGGTAACCCAGTTCTTCGGCCTGTCCACCTTTGACGACCGGGGCCGCGGCGAATTCATCGTTCCCGCCCCCTTTGCCAAGGGAAACCGCATTGTAATGGCGCCGGAGGACGATAATCTTCGCGTGAGCATCTCTTCCAGCAGCGAACTGAACCTCTTTGACGGGCGCAACCTGGCCCAGAACGGCACCTTTGTGGTGCGCTCTTTCCTCCCCGCCGGTAAAACCGGCAAAGTGGTGGAGTGGGACGTGCAGCCTTCCTACGATGCTTCATGGGTGCGCAAGCCCAATATCGGCTATTCGCAGGTAGGTTATGCCCCCGGAGCCAAAAAGGTGGCGGTGCTGGAGCTGGACAAGAACGACCCTGTGGCGCCGGAAGCCACGCTGTACCGTGTAAATGAAGACGGTTCCTTCCAGGCGGTAAAGCAGGTGCCGGTAGAAAACTGGGGCGTGTTCAACAACCGTTACAACTACGCCAGGGCCAATTTCTCCGACGTAAAAACTCCCGGCCTGTATGCGCTGGAATACAAGGGCGTACGTACCCATTCCTTCCCCATTGCCGCCGATGTTTATGCCGATACCTGGCATCCCACCATGGACGTGTGGCTGCCGGTGCAGATGGACCACATGGAGGTGAATGAAGGCTACCGCATCTGGCACGGCCGTTCCCACATGGACGACGCCCTGCAGGCCCCCGTGGGCTATGAGCAGCAGGACGGCTACCGCCAGGGCCCGGAAACCAACACCAAATACGCTTCCTACGAGCATATTCCCGGCCTGGCCGTGGGCGCTTGGTACGACGCAGGCGACTTCGACATCCAGTCGGGTACGGTCATCGGCCTAACCCAGCAGCTGGCCACCTTGTGGGAAACCCTCCGTCCGGAGCGGGACCAGACCTTTATTGACCAGAGGACGCAGTTTGTGGATATCCATCGCCCCGACGGCGTTCCGGACGTTATCCAGCAGTGCGAGCATGGCGTGCTCAATATCATAGCCCAGGTAGAGAATATCGGCTTTGTGGCACAGGGTATTGTGCAGGGCACCATGCATCAGTATCACCATCTGGGAGACGCTTCCACCATTACCGACGGGCTGGTGTACGACCCTTCGCTGGAACCTTACCAGCAGCGCGGCCTGCGTTCCGGCACCCGTGACGACCGCTTTGCCTTCACCTCCAACGGCAACAATCCGGCCGGGCAAATGTCCACCATAGCCGCCCTGGCTGCCGCTGCACGCGTGCTGGAGCCTTACAGCGCCAACGTTGCCGGCCGTGCCCGCAAGCTGGCCATCCAGCTGTGGGAACAGAATTTCGAGGCGGCCGATCCGGCCAAAATGCAGGTCGGTGCCATGGGTGGCTGGGGCTTCGGCGGCGGAGACAGCCGCATCCAGGCCGCCATCCAGCTGTGGCGTACTACGGGCGAACAGAAGTATCGCGACTTCTTTGAGCCGAAGGTACTGGAGCAGCTGCAGCCGCGCGAAATACCGCAGACCACGTTTGTACGCCGTGGTGGACAGGGTGTTGCCCGTGGCGTGGATGTGCCCATGGCCGAACTGGGAACGGGTACCTTCTGGACCGGTTTCAGCCGCGGCGGCAACGACGTATCCGTGGCCCTGCCTTTGTATAACGATATGGACGAAGCCTTCAAAGAGGCTGTGCGCAAAGCCATCCCCGCCTATGTGGAAGGCCTGGCGGCCCAGGGCAGCCGCAATCCCTACGGCGTACCCATCTCCGGCCGTGGCTGGGCCGGCAACGAGCAAATCCTGGGCTGGTGCATCAACCTATACAACGTTTGGAAGCTCTTCCCGGACCAGGTAGATCCGCAGCTCATCCTGGACGGCATGAGCTACATTTTCGGCTGCCACCCCTACTCCAACCTGTCCTTCATCACGGGTGTGGGCGTAGATGTCAAGAAGGTGGCCTACGGAAACAACCGGGCCGATTACACCGTTATCCCCGGCGGCCTGGTCCCCGGCCTGCTTATCATGGCCCCGGACTTCCTGGAATGCAAGGACGACTATCCCTTCCACTGGGGAGAAAACGAGTGCTGCACCCGCAATGCCGTGCAGATTGTCACCTGCGCCCTTGCCTGTGAGGAAATCGCCCAGGCGCTCAAATAGAAAGCAAATACAATAAAAATACCTGCTGTTCATCGCAGCAGGTTTTTTTGTGTTTAAGGCTCAATTACCCGGTAATGTCCGCTCAGATGCATAAAGGCAAACAGGCGTAGCAGGCCGTCGTAATAAGCGTCGAAGTAGCCGTCTTCGTAGGGCTTGTTCTCGCTGTCCCAGAGGCGCTGGGCAAACTCGCGGTTAATCTCGTGGTCGGCAGCCAGCGTGGCGGCGGCCAGGGTGGAAACCAGGCCCACGGAATGGCGGGTGCCGGTGCCCCGGAACTCACCCATACCGGCAGGCATGGCGAATTCCACTTCCGTTCCGTCCACGTTGTACTGGTCGGCAAATTCGTCTATACCCTTGGAATAGAAGAAATCCTGGATGGTGTTGGCATACCAGGTTTGCCATTCACGGTCGGCGCAGGCCCAGGAATAGTCCAGGGCAATGTTCATGGGAACGCGCCAGGAATCGAAGCGGAAGGCGGGTTTCATCCTGCGGCCGAAGAAAGCGGGCGTTTCGATGAAGGAACCGTCAAAGTTGTTGGTGTCCGGGTTCAGGCCCGTATCCGGGTTGATGCTCTTGTGCAGGTACTCGCGGCTGGCCTTGGCGCATTCGCGGTAGAAATCGGCCCGGCCATCGTCGGCCCAGCGGGCCCATACCTCATAGAAGGCGGGGATGTGGTAGGAAGGGTCGGTGTAGCCCGGTCCCCTGCCGTCGGGGGTAAAGTTGATGAGGTGCTTCTCCTTGTCGATAAAGGGGTAAATGCCGTCGGTGCCGTCCTTCTCCCAGGAGCAGTTCAGGATGTTCTGGGCTTCGGCCAGGTAATTGATTTCCCCGTCGTTGCCCCAGCGGTTGGCGGCAAAGATGAGCGAAGTAATGAAATACAGCTCACCGTCGGAGGCCGGACCTGCCCCGCGGATGGTGCCGTCCGGGCTCAGGCTCCAGGCAAAATAGCCCTTCATGGGCCCGTCCTGGTATTGCATGTATTTCTTGGCCCAGCGGAACAGGCGGTCGAATTCGGCCTTCTTGTCCAGCTGAACGGTAACCATCATGCCGTAGGACATGCCTTCGGTGCGGGCGTCGAAGTTCTTTACGTCGGACATGTAGCCCATATCGTCCCCCACCTCAAAATACACTTTGTCGGGGCCGTAGAACACCTCCTGGAAAATGCTTTCCAGCTTGGCGTCAATTTCCTTGCCGGAATACCCCATTTCGGCAAAGACGTTACGATATTTATGGGTTTCGAAACCGCCCTGGGTCCAGGGTTTCAGCTCTTTCTGGCCACAGGCCGAAAGAGCCAGGGTGGCGGTAAAGAAGATTAGCAATAACTTTTTCATTTCCTATTATCTGTCTCTGAAGTTCCACTTGCTGTTGTCGCTGCCAAAGTCAAATTCACCCAGGGCTACGGTGCTGTCGCCCGTGCACACCAGGGCCATCTGCTTTCCGCATGCGCAGGCCACTTTGGTAAGGATGCGGAAGGTGCCGTCGGTGAGCTGTTCTATGCGCCAGAGCTGCTCATCGGCCCCGGTGAATTCGGGCACAGCCACCAGTTCACCGTCTTCCGTAGCGGCCAGGGCACGGTTGGTGCCGGCGATGGTAATCTTATAATAAGGAGCGCCCAGGTAGCCGCCGGCATCGGGCACGGCCGTAACCGTCCAGCGCTGATGGGGGCGGAACATGTAGTCGCTGGTGCGGATGTCAATATTGCCCGCCGGCCAGCCTTCCTGCACCTCTTCCAGCTTCTGCTCTTCCAGCACCACCACGGGCTCGTTGGGGTCGATGCGGAACGCCCGCATGCCGCCCTGCTGGCGCACAAAGTCCACGGCCAGTTCCAGGGAATAACCGCGACGCTCGGACTCAATCTCGTAAGTGCCTTCCTTGAACAGGTCGGCGGCTACCGGCCAGCCGTTCTTCCACAGCAGGGAACGTACGGCCAGCACGCTGCGTCCGCTGCGGTTATAGTCGGCCTCATAGTGGAAGGACATCTTTTCCACGCCATCCTCTTCCACAAACCAGCCGAAGTGGCCGGGGCCCGTGGCACGGTCGCCGGCGCTCAGCACCATCTTGCCACCGCCTTGCAGCATGTCGCGGCCCATGTTGTCCAGATAGGGTCCGGTAACGCTGCGGGAACGGCCGCACACAATGTTGTACGTGGAATTAACACCATCGCAGCAAGTGCCGTGGGTACCTAGCAAGTAATACCAGCCATCCTTGTACATGAGGGCGGTTGCCTCGCAGTCAATGGCAATGTCCACGGCCTTGTTGCCCTCTACCCTTTTACCGGTAGCGGGGTCCAGCTCCACAATACGGATGGCGCCGAAATAGGTGCCGTACGAGCACCAGAGGCGGCCGGTGGTGGGATCCAGCAGGAAAGCCGGGTCGATGGCCCAGCAGTCCTCATCGGCCCCGGCCCAGGCCACCAGTTCGGGCTCCGAATAGCCGAAGTCCGGGGATTCCGGGTCCAGCGTCTTGGTCCACATGGTGGTTACGTTGCCGCGGGTTTTGCCTTCCGTTCCGGGATAACCGGCGCTGTAGGCCACCAGGTAGCGGTCTCCAATCTTGATTACGTCCGGGGCAACGCCGCCACCGGTACGCACGGCACCGCTCCGCCACGTCCAGCCGTCATCCGAAATAAGGCCGCCGGAGCCTGTGCCAAAGGTATAATACTTACCGTCACACTTAATTATGGTGGACGGGTCGTGGATATACACATTGCCAATCTGTGCCGATACGGGAAGGGCAAAGAGTACGCTCAGAAGCAGGAAATACAGGGAAAATACTATCTTTTTCATAACGCACTCATTTTACTGGTTGGTAACAAAGTAATCCGTAACGGGCTGGCCCTTCAGGTCCAGGAAACGCACGCAGAAGTCGCTCATGCCGGGGCCGTTGATAACGGCGCCGCGAATCACGTTGCGGCCGGCCTTGAGGGTGATCTTCCTGGAAACGCAGTCGTCCACCACCATGCGGCGGTCGCCGGAGAGCAGGATGGCTTCTTCCCCGTTCACCCACCACATGGATGCGGAGTTGGACCCCACAGACATGCGTACGGTAATGTCTTCCGGCACATTCACCACCGTAACGGCCATGAAGAGAGCCTCGGTGGGATGCAGTCCCAGGCCCGTTGCAAAGCGGTACAGCTTCACATTATAGCGCTTGCTGTCGTAGCAGTGCCAGGCCAGGCGGGTTTTCTTGTCCAGCTTCACCTTCTGCCCGTCTTTGGGCACCATGCTCATCTGTT
>CAMJKI010000050.1 GCA_946406355.1 uncultured Bacteroidales bacterium
GGACTCGGAAGAGCCGATATAAAGAGCGCCTGGTTCAAAATGACATTCCGGACGGGGATTATTATGTGAGAGAATTGGCCTTTTTTCCAAAGATCTGAGCCCATGTAATTGTAGTTTTTGTGTAACAAATCAATAATCAATCACTTAACTTTAAAAATGTAACAAAAGTTTCCTTGTATATAATAATGACATTAGCGATCTTTGTGACAAAACCAATTAACGTATTATGTCACAAAAACTATTGTCATTATTATTCATCGGCTTGCTACAATTGGGCTTACTCATTAAAGCTGACCACGTTTTTGCGAATCCAGTTAAAGATGGAGATGATGTTATTATTATTTTTTTCCCATCTGGAGATGAATCCACAAATCCGCCACGTACGCCTTTCGGGCCGCAGATAGAAGCATATTATTCCTGGAATACATCTTCTGTGTCTGCGTCCCTTTCTAATGCCGGGGACGAAGTTGAAGTAGAATTCAATAACCTCTCAACCGGTGAGCACTATTATTTTGAGATTTCTGGTAATGGTTTATCCGTAATGCCCATTAGCAGCTCATTAGGATATTGGACTGTTAGTTTTATCCTGGCCGATGGAACAGTTCACAGCGCCGGTTTTGTTATTTAATAATAAAAGACGCACTATGAAATCATCATTATCATTTGCCACATTTGGCATTCTATTATGTTTCCTTTCTTGTGAAAGGATGGGGCAAGACGTCAGTAAAAGTAAAATAGATGATGCACCGGAGGTCTCGTTTGGCCGGTATCGGAATTATGAGCAGGCGAAAGCAATTGCAGAGCAGTCCATTAATCTGGTTGAAGAGACTGCAACAAAATCGGGCATCCGTCGTAAGATTGAATCAGTGCAGTGCATAACAGAAGTTAATATAACCAAGGGAAACACTGCTTCGGAAGACACTCTTATGTATGTATTCAATTTTGCGGGCAACGAAGGTTTTTCTCTGATTGCTGCGGAGAAAACAAAAAGACCGGTGCTAGCTGTGACAGAAGCCGGTCATTATGATATTGAAACAGGGACCGGCATTGAAGCTGTGGATTCTTACATAGACGGGTTAAGGGAATCGCTTCGTGGCCCTGGCCCTGGCGATCCCATCGTCATTTTTTCATACAATGAGTATTTCATGGTTGCAGATTCCTGTGTAAATATTATGCCAACCAAGTGGGGACAGCAAGATATATATGGCCAATACTGTCCCAATGGGATATCAGGCTGTGTAGCAACCGCATTGGGGCAGATTCTTGCTTTCAAACATATTCCCAGTTCGTTTGAAACCACAGTCCAAATGGGGAATGACTATGCTATCGGGGATATTATCCAACCTAACTGGATTTTAATCAGCCAGCACATCCAGACTCATAATGACACACAATCTTGCAATCCCGTTCATAATCAAATTGGAGCATTACTCCGCGAGATAGGGGATTTAGTCAATATGACGTATTATCCCAACTCAAGTGTGGCAACTATTTATGGCGTTCAGAGTTTTTTAAATACGTGGGGTATACCTTATAGCCCGGCTGCCTCTGCAAATCCTACTCCTATAATAGAGTCAATATCATCAGGATATCCAGTTTATATGCGCGGATCTGATTTTCCGGCCGGGGGGCATGCGTGGGTAGCCGATGGGTACAAGATTTATCAAAGCGGGTGGATTACATACGAGTTGCTAGATACTATTCCGGAGGCAATCTATGTCCCTGTATCAACGACTTACACCGAAGATACCAAGTTACTTCATCTGAACTGGGGTTGGAATGGGAACTGCAATGGATATTTCGATTTCGATTGCTATGATACTTCGGCGGCCGTGGTATATGATGGAAACAATAACACTGCAAATTATGATTTCGCAAATGGGGTAATGATGATTTGTAATATTGGTAATAATTCCTAATTTTGTATTTAATTGGAAACGACTAAAACGAACGCGAAATGAAACACTTCTTTCCTATTATCGGCCTTTTGGCACTCGTTTTGGCAATATCGTGCCAAAAGAATCCGGATGTCACGGGTGGGACGGATGCCCGTTTCGAGGTACCGGAAACTGCGCCGTTGCTCACCAAGGCACAGCTGGACATGAGTAATGCCGTATATGACTTTGGCCTGGACATGTTCTCCCGTTTGTCGGACTTGAACCAGGACTTCATCTTTTCTCCCATGAGCCTTTCGCTGGCCCTGTCCCTTTGCGAGGTGGGTGCCGAAGGCGAGACGGCCACTCAGCTGGCCGATGTGCAGGGACTTAAGAACTATTCCCAGGAACAGGTGGGCGCATACTATCAGGCCGTAGTGGGGCGCCTGCTCACTGCCGACAAAGAGGTGACGCTATCGTCGGGCAATGCCCTATGGGCCGATAAGACCTTCCCTGTATTAGACAGCTATAAGGGCAATCTGGCAAAGTTTTTCAATGCCGAGTCCTTCAGCGTGGACTTTTCCGAAGGGGAAGCCGTGCGGCTTCAGGTTAACAAATGGGGCTCTGACCACACTTCCAACAAGATTCCTGAGGTGCTGGACAAGAAGCCCGGCGGACCGGTGCTGCTCACTAATGCGCTTTATTTCAATGCCGGATGGGGCATCACTTTTGACGAAGAGCTTCTTACAGCGCCGTTTTACGGAAAGGCAACGAAGGACGCACAGTATTTCACCAAGACCGGTCCTTTTGCTTATTGCCAAACCGACGGATGCCAGTTTCTCAGCATCCCTTACGGCAAGGGTCTATATGATTTTGTAGTGGTTCTTCCGGACAAAGGAAAGACTTTAGCCGACGCGGTAACCCTATTGCAATCGGCCAATGGAAAGAAGGCGCTAGACCTTCTTACGGCAAAAGACGGGGTCATACCATCGGGCAGTTTCACGTATGTCCAGCTGCCCCGTTTCGAAGTCAGCAGTGGCAACAAGCCGGAAGCCATTAAGAATGCGTTGATTGCCATGGGGGCGCCGGTTCCTTTCTCGCCCCGAGCCCAGTTCACCCGCATGTCACCTGGTAGGGATTTGTCCATTGAAGACATTATCCAGAAGGCGTATGTGTCCGTGAATGAGAAGGGAACGGAAGCCGCTGCCGTAACCGTGGTGGAAGTTGAATTCATAAACCCCGGTCCCGGCGGCGAAACTGCCATTCCCCAGTTCATTGCCAACCGTCCCTTCCTTTTCCTCATCCGGGAAACCGGTTCCAACACCATCCTGTTTATCGGCGTCAAGTGCCAGGCCTGACCGGGCCCTTGAACCAGTTTATTTTTGTTTGTATTATTCCGGGGCTTTCGCTACTTTTGTGGAAACCGACCACATTATGAGCAAAAGCCCCGGAATCGTATCTTTTTTCGTGTCCCTGTACCGGGACGGGTTCCGGAACATGACCTGGGGGAAAGATTAGCCAAGCACGAATAATTACGGCTCAAGAACGCGTTTTAAGTGGCAGACGATGAGTCTGCCATTTTCGTCCCGCAGATGCATTCCGTTGCCTCTGCAGTACTTCCAGTATCGGCAGTCCTCGCAGGGGCCGGTTTTCATCCAGGAGTGGTCCCGGTAGGGCTGGAAGCGGTGCTCCCACACGTCCATGAAGTCATCCTGATAGATATTGCCCTGGTGATAGTTGGAGCGGATGCTGGTGCAGGCCGATATGGAGCCGTCGCTCAGGACGCCACCCACCGATACGCCGGCCTGGCAAAAAAAGAAATGGTCCCGGACCTCGCCTTCATAATTGCCCAGGAAGCCCTCGCAGCCGTAATCGGCCTGCAGGCGCCCTTCCTTGCGGGTCTCGCGGATGAAATCCAGCAGGCTGCGGAACTGCTGGTTGGAGAGCTGCATTTCGGGGTTATCGGCCGCGCGACCTACCGGGAACACCGTGAACAGGCGCCAGCGCTTCAGGCCGCAGTCCAGCAGGAATTCCTTAATCTGTTCCAACTGGCCGATATTCCTTTGGGTGACGCAGGTGACCACATCGAAGACAATATCCGGGCAGTCGCAAGCCATGCGGATGGCCTGTTGGGCGCGCTGGAAACTCCCCTTTACTCCACGCATCCAGTCGTGGTCCTCTTCCAGGCCGTCCAGCGAGATGGTCATGGAACGAAGTCCGGCTGCAAGCAGGCGGTGGAAACGTTCCTGGGTGAGCGCATAGCCGTTGGTAACCATTCCCCAGGGGAACTCCAAGTCATAGAAGGCTTTGCCACACTGCTCCAGGTCCGGGCGCATAAGGGGTTCCCCGCCCGTAACCACAATCATGATCTTATGGGAATCCAGCCCGGCGGCCTTCACGGAATGCAGCACTTTCAGAAAGTCTTCCAGGGGCATGTCCTTGGATTGGGCCACCATCTTACAGTCGCTGCCGCAATGGCGGCAGTGCAGATTGCACCGGAGGGTGCATTCCCAGAAAACCTGGCGTAGGGGGTGCTGGCGGAGGGCATCGGCCTGGATCTTGCGGTTCAACTCCAGGGCCAGGGTGTGCCGCAAATCTAGGACGGGCATTATTCTTCCTCCATATTCTTTTTCAGGACAGCTTTTGCCTGGATGGTGAATTCACCCTGGTACCAGGTACCGGAACCCTCGGCCGTCTTCTGGATATCCAGTTCGCTGTTATTCAGGACCAGATTCTGGTAAGAGCCGTTTTCCGGGCCGTCAACGTCTTCGAACTTCACCTGCAGGGCCTCGGTGTCGGGCCAGTTGTATGTGAGCTGCCGGGAAGCTTTGCCCTGGGCGTCGGTGTACAGGGTATCAATCTCGTATTTGTTCTCCAGACCTTTGGGGGCCACCACGATGCGGATGCCTTTGACCGGGGAGTTCTCCTCATTCACGGCCTCTCCCCGGAACACATAGTTGGCCGACGGCGCACCGTACTCTACGGGGGGACCATACAGATCCGGCTGGTCAAAGATGATGAATGGATTGCAGGCGGGGAAGCCCAGCAAGGAGAGCAGGCTGCCGATGAGGGATTTGGTCCAATTCTTCATGATGGAAACACTATTAGCGCGGCACAGCGGCCAGGGTTATCCGGGCCTGGGCGCAGCGTTTGCCTTCTACCGAAAGGGTGGCCTCACATACGTAGAGGCTGCCTTTTTGTTCTACCAGGGTGCTGGAGATAGTGCAGGTGTCCCCGGGCCGGACCGTGCCGCGGAACTTGACTTCGTCCAGGCCGCGGTACAGGACCAGATGGTCCTTGAAAACCTCTATCATCAGCTGGAAGCAGCTTTGCGCCATGATTTCGCAAAGGATTACGCCTGGCACTATCGGATTTCCGGGGAAGTGCCCCTGGCAGAACCAGGCTTCCTCCGGAATACGGTAGCTGCTGCAGGCGCTGCCATCGGTCTGCAGGGAGGAGCTGTCTAAAAGCAGCATCGGCTCCCGGTGGGGAAGTATTTGCTTGATTTCTTCCCGGTTCATCCTTTATACGGTCTGAAGGCCACGCAGGCGTTGTGCCCGCCAAAGCCGAAGGAATCCGAAATACCCAAGGTAAGATCCGTTTTAACGGCCACGTTGGGCGTGTAGTCCAGGTCGCATTCCGGATCCGGCGTGTCCAGATTGATGGTGGGCGGGCAGATGCCCTCCTTTAGCGCCATCACCGTGGCAACGGCTTCTGCGGCACCGGCGGCGCCGAACATGTGGCCGGTCATGGACTTGGTGGAGGAAATATGGGCCTTGTAGGCATAGTCGCCCAGGGCCACCTTGTAGGCCAGGGTTTCGGCCACGTCGTTCAGCTTGGTGCCCGTTCCGTGGGCGTTGATGTACAGGTTGTCCTTGGACGGATCGAAGCCGGCTTCGGCCAGGGCGTCGCGGATAGACTGGGCCTGGGTGCTGCCGTCCGGACGAGGCGCGGTGGCGTGGAAGGCGTCGCAGGTGTTGCCGTAGCCCACCATTTCACCGTAGATGGTGGCACCGCGCTCCAGGGCGTGGTCCAGCGATTCCAGAATGAGCACGGCAGCGCCGTCACCCATCACAAAGCCCTGCCGGTTGGCATTGAAGGGCAGTGATGCATAGGACGGGTCCGTAGCCCGCGTAAGGGCCTTGGCGTTGAAGAAACCCGCCACGCCGATAGGAATGGAGGCATGCTCGGCACCGCCGGCGATGATGGCGTCGGAATAGCCGTGCCGGATGGCGCGGAACGCCTCGCCGATGCAGTGGGAAGAGGTGGCGCAGGCCGTAACGATGTCCAGGCAGGGACCCTTGGCCTGGTGCTTGATGGCAATGTGGCCGGCGGCGATGTTAGAGATCATGGTGGCGATGAACAGCGGCGAAATCCACTGTCCGGTAGGGTCTTCAATCATTTTCTGCGTTTCCCGGTACTGCACCTCGAAACCGCCGATACCCGAGCCCACGTACACGCCCAGGCGGTACGGGTCGATGTTGGCATTCTCGCCTTCGGTCTGCAGTCCGGACTGTTTCATGGCCTGCCAGGCGGCCGCCATGGCATACAGGGTAAAGTTGTCCTGCTTGCGGATAAAGGGCTTGTCCATGCCGAATTTTTCGGCATCGAAGTTCTTCACCTTACCTGCGAAAGTAACGGGCATGTCTTTGAAGGCTTCCACATAATGGATGCCGCATACCCCGTTGACGAGGTTGTTCCAGTACGTCTCCAGATCCTGTCCGATGCAGGAAATTATACCCATGCCGGTAATGACCACTCTCTTGGGTTCCATACGCTATTCTCCTATCAAATCTTTGGCACCGGCAAGGAGCTTTTCGGCTCCGCCGATGATGTCGTTAACAATTTCTTCGGCCGATTCCTCCTTGCGGATGAGTCCGGCCACTTCGCCTGCCAGGAAACTGCCTCCTGCCAGGTCTCCGTCAAATACCGCCTTACGCACCGATCCGGTTCCGAATGCGCGGAGTTCATCGGCCTGGATGGCGGGATTGGCTTCCATTTGGGCGAACTTTTTGGTGAAGGGCGTCTTGAGGGCCCGCACGGCGTCGCCCAGGCTTTTGCCCGTTACCATGGTGCCCAAATCGCTGGCTTTGATGAGGCGTTCCTTGTAGGTGGGGTGCACTTTGCACTCCCGGGCCACCAGGAAGCGGGTTCCCACCTGTACGCCGCAGGCGCCCAGCAGGAAGGCTGCCGCCGCAGCGCGTCCGTCAAAGATGCCGCCGGCCGCCAGCACCGGAATGTCCACGGCATCCACCACTTGCGGTACCAGTGCCAGGGTGTGCAAGTCGCCGATGTGTCCGCCCGATTCGGCTCCTTCGGCAATCACCGCCGTGGCGCCCAGCTCCTGCATCTTGAGGGCATAGGCCACGGACGCAATCACCGGAATTACCTTGATGCCGGCCGATTTCCACTTTTCCATGTACGGGGCGGGGGAGCCGGCGCCCGTGGTAACCACGCCCACGCCTTCTTCCACTACCACTTCGGCCACTTCGGCCGCGTCCGGTGCCGCCAGCATGATATTCACGCCGAAAGGCTTGTGGGTAAGTTCCCGGGCCTTCCTGATCTCTGCGCGTACAGCCTCGGCTCCTCCGTTGATGGAGGAGATGATGCCCAGCCCCCCGGCTTCGGAAACCGCGGCAGCCAGGCGGGCATCGGCAATCCAGGCCATTCCGCCTTGGAAAATGGGCTTTTGGATGCCGAGTATGTTGCAGAGAACGCTCTTTATCATTTCTTTTTGTTGCGTTTCCTTCTTTCCCGTACGCGGTAGGCGCTTTCCACCATCAGCTGGTCCTGGAAGCAGCCGCGCGCTGCCAGCAGGTTGCAAATGCAGATGACAAGCGGGAAGATGACAGTCCACTTGAACACCGGCCCCTGGAAGGTAAAGTACATCCAGGCCAGCCAGATTTGCATGCCCAGGGCCACTATGGCGCTAAGGGCGGCCAGGCGCATTTGCAGGATGCGGTGCTTGTACACTATGAGCGCCAGCACTATCATGCAGGCCAGAATGCTGAGCAGGATGGCAAAGTAGGGGCGCTGCAGCTGCAGGTAGCTCACTTTTTCCAGTCCGTCCGGGTTGGCCACCGTATAGGCCGTCCCGGCCAGCAGGGTTATGACCAGCGCCGTGGATATCATCAAGTATAGTGTCTGTATGCGTTGCCACATAGTGTATAAAATTTTACAAAGATAATTACTTTTTTGTAAATTTGTGAATTGGATGCCCTGCGGGCATGAAGGAAGGTACTATGACGCCATTGGAATCTCTGTTTGAAAAACACTTTGGAAGCGCCCCCCTGCGGGCGCAGGCACTTTGTGGATCGGCCAGCCACCGGCGGTACTTCCGCCTGTGGGGAAAGGACTTTTCCGTGATTGGCGTGGAAGGGACGGATCCGGACGAGAACCGGGCCTTCCTTACGCTGGACCGGTACTTTGCGTCCAAGGGAATCAAGGTTCCGGAAGTGCTTGCCGTAGAGGGACTTTGCTATTTGCAGGAGGACCTGGGCGGGGAAAGCCTTTTCGACGTAGCCGTGGCCGGTGGAAAGTTCGATGAGAAGTTGCTGTGCGCTACCATGGCGGCCCTTCCCAAGATTCAGGTGGAGGGCGCCAAGGGCCTGGACTGGAACGTCTGCTACCCTCAGCCTTCTTTCGATGCCCGCATGGTGGACTTCGACCTCAACTACTTCAAATACGACTATTTAAAGCTGGTGGGCGCGGAGTTTAACGAGCTCCGCCTGCAGGAGGACTTCGACCGCCTGAAGGCCGATCTGCTCTCCGAACCCTCCGACACGTTCCTGTACCGGGACTTCAACGCCCGGAACGTGATGGTCCGTGACGGAGAACCCTGGTTCATCGATTTCCAGGGTGGCCGACGGGGGCCCGTGTATTACGACGTAGCTTCCTTCGTGTGGCAGGCCAAGGCCGCCTATCCCGCTCCGCTGCGGGAAAAACTGGTGCGGGCCTATATGGACGCCTTGCGGGCCTATATGCCTGTGGATGAGAAGCATTTCCGCGAGCGTCTGCGCCTGTTTGTGCTGTTCCGCATGCTCCAGGTGCTGGGCTGCTACGGTTTCCGCGGCCTTTGGGAGCAGAAGCCCTATTTCCGCGACAGCATACCCTTCGCCCTTAAGAATTTACAGGAGCTCTTGCCCTTTCCGCAGTATCCGTATCTCTCGGAAGTCTTAACAAGTTTGGCGGTTCCGGAGGGCACTGACACTCCTGAACCCATGGCCGCCCTCGGCAATTTGAGGGGGCTCTGCCCCCCACTATCCCCCGCGGCCTTTTCTCCCTCTACGTTTTTGCAGTCGCAAAAACCCGGGTACGGCCGGGCGCCTGATGGCGCCTTGTTAACTGCGCACGACGGGGGTTTGGAGACCTGTATACCCCTCGAAACCGAATTGGTCGTTACGGTTTACAGCTTTTCGTTCAAGAAGGGAATCCCGGCGGATGCTTCCGGGAATGGGGGCGGATATGTGTTTGACTGCCGGGGAACCCATAATCCCGGTAAGTACGAAGAATATAAGCAATTGACCGGGCTGGACCAGCCGGTTATCGACTTCCTGGAAAAGGACGGTGAAATCCTGCGTTTCCTGGAAGGCGTTTACAGTATAGTGGATCCGCATGTCCGGCGGTTCCAGGAACGGGGTTTCACGCACCTGCAGGTGAGTTTCGGCTGTACCGGCGGGCAGCACCGCTCGGTGTATAGTGCCGAGCATCTGGCCACTCATCTGGCCAGGGATCTGGGTGTTAGAGTGCATTTGATTCACCGGGAAAGGGGAGTGGATCGCTATCTATGAAAGCCATGATTTTTGCGGCGGGCCTGGGAACCCGCCTGAAGCCCATTACCGATACCCTTCCCAAGGCCCTGGTGCCGGTGGGCGGGGAGCCGTTGCTTTCGCATGTTATCCGCAAACTGGTATCGGCCGGTTATGACCATCTGGTGGTGAATGTGCACCATTTTCCGGACCAGATTATCGGCTATCTGCAGCAGCACGATTTCGGCGTTCCAATCGACATCTCCGACGAACGGGATGGCCTGCTGGAAACCGGCGGCGGCGTTGCGCATGCCCGGCCCTTCCTGGAGGGAGAGCCGTTTCTGGTGCACAATGTGGATATCCTTTCCAATCTGGACCTGGCCTGGTTCCGGGCGCAGCATCGGCCCGATGCCCTTGCCACGCTGCTGGTTAGCGAACGGGAAACCTCCCGCTACCTGCTGTTCCGGGATGATGGCCGCCTGGCCGGCTGGACGAACGTGACCACCCGAGAGGTCCGCAGCCCCTATCCGGACCTGGATCCATCGGCCTGCCGCCGCCTGGCCTTTTCCGGCATCCACTACATGGGCGCCGGCATTTTCCAAGCCATGGACGCCCTGGGCATGCCCGCACGTTTCCCCATCATGGACTTCTACCTCAAGGCCTGCGACCGCTACCCCATCTACGCCGCCATCCCCCCGTCCCTCCGCCTCCTGGACGTCGGCAAGCAGGATACCCTGGCCGCCGCCGAAGACTTCTTGCAGGTGTTAACGTTTTGATAATGAGCGTATTAAGCATTTCTCCCTGTGACGGGAATCACAGGGAGAAATACGTAAAGTGCTGATAATCAGGTGCTATGCCTTTTCGCTATCGGCGGGAAGGGTCCCTTCTACAGGGATCTCATCGATATTACCACGCTCCTGCTGCAGCGGGATGCGGGAGAAAGCCCAGAGGCAGGCGGCCAGGACGGCCGTGCCCGCAAGAATCAGCAGGATATAAGCGCCCAGCGGCATGGTCTCAAACCAGTACTCCACCTCGTCTGTGCCGGAAATCTGGGCAGTAATTACGGCGGTACCGTTATTCACAAAGTGGATGAGCATGGTGAGCAGCAGGGAGCCCGTCTTGTAATAGACATAACCCATAATCAGGCCGATAATGAAGGCATTGAGCGCCTGCCAGGGGTTCATGTGAATGAGGGCGAAGAAGAGGGCGCTGATTACGATGGCCCACCAGGGTTTCATCTTGGTGAGCAGACCGCGGAGCACCACGCCCCGGCACATCCATTCTTCAAAGATGGGAGCGAAAATGGCTGTAACCAGGAACGAACTCCAGAGGGGGCCTCCCGTCATCTTTCCCATTACTTCTACAAACTGGTCATAAATCTCCTGCATGCCGGGGATGGCCGTAGTGAGCTTATAGTTAAGATAGTTGGGAAGGTCACTGGCCACCATCATGCTGTAGGTGAGGACCACCGTGATAAGGGCCACCATCCAGCCCTTGTACGGGCCGAAGTTGCTGCTGTTGAGCTTGTATCCCGGCTCAAACAGGCTGTTGCGCTGGCTCTTGTGGGCTACGTAAACCATGGCCGGAAGGAACTGCAGCGGATAAATAATAATCATTCCGTAGTCCATGATAGCCTGTTGGGACATAAATGCCAAAAGAATAACTGACACTATGCCGCCCAGCAGGGCACCCACCAGGAACCAGCCCAGCATGCCGAACATGCCGCCGATACCGGGCACATACCAGGCATGGGTGGCGAACAGATCGTAATTGTTTACTTTTCTTGCAAAGAGTTCCATATCAATACAGGGGGCTAGGATAAACACCTTTTTCTACCAGTTCGGCAAACTTGGCCACTACGCCCGGACGGTCTTCCTTGAAGGTGACGCCGAACCAATGCGAAGGCGTGGACAACACTTCGCAGGAGCCCTTGCCGCTTTTTAAGATGCAATCTACCGCATAGGGGATGTAATATTCTTTCTTGAGTTCGCCGATATTGGCCTCCAGGAAAGTTTCAAAGATAGCCTCGCTCTTGCCGAAATAATCCGGGGTAAAGCCCCACATGTTCATGGAGCAGAGGGCCTTGGGATCCAGTTCTACATGGTTTTCCCCATTGGCCGAATTGTTGCCGTACACTTTTCCGTCGGCCTCTTTGGCAATTTCCAGATGTTCGGAAATATCGGTGAGATTACCCTTGGCGTCGTAGGAGCAGATGCCGCGGGACACGCTGCCGTTCTCGCTGAGAGTGTTCTCCAGCTCGAAGCCCACAATGCAGTACTGGCCTTCCGTTTTTTCGTGCGCCCGGCACCAGTCGGCCAGGATGCCGAAACTGTCCTTGCCATAGAAATCGTCGCCGTTGATTACGGCGAAGGGTTCCTTGATTACGTCCTTGGCCATGAGGATGGCGTGGGCGGTGCCCCAGGGCTTTACGCGCTCCGGATTCAGGGTGAAACCGGCGGGAATCTTGTTGAGTTCCTGCGTTACAAAAACAAACTGCAGCGGTTCTCCGTCCACGGTTTTTACGCCTTTGTACTTAGCCTGCACGGCCTCCTCCATCTGTGCCTTGAAAGACTCCCGTACAATATAGACCACCTTGCCGAAACCGGCCTCCACAGCGTCGTGGATGGAATAGTCAATGATGGTTTCTCCATGAGGGCCCAGGCCGTCCATCTGCTTGAGTCCACCATATCGGCTGCCCATTCCGGCCGCCAATACCAAAAGTGTAGGTTTCATATTTAGTTAATTAAGTTTCGTATAATCGTACAAATTTAGTAAATTCGCAACAATAAAGGAAATCTATCTGGCCCCATGGAAGGCAACAGCGGCAAATGGAAGCTGCTCAAGCGCAGTGACCACAATTATTTTATCCCTTATGTCATCATCGTTACTACGCTGGTGGCCTTGTGGCTGCTGTTTTTCTCCCACGCCAGCGTTCTCAACTGGATTCGCGCTTCGGTAGAAGTAAAAAACCAGGAAGCGGAAATGACCCAGCTGAGCAAGGAGATAGAAGAGATGGATGCCGAGATTGAAGACCTGTCCCGCAACCGGGATTCCATCGAGGCCTATGCCCGGGAAGCCTATAAGTTCGCCGCTCCGGGAGACGACGTGTACATCGTAGAATAAAGCTTGGCGGTGCGCACGGCTTCGGCCACATCGTGCACCCTAAGGATATCGGCGCCTTTTTCCATAGCCACAAAATGCAGCACCTGCGTGGGAGCCAGCGCTTCTTCCGGCGTAATGCCCAGCAGCTTGTAAATCATGCTCTTGCGGGAAACCCCCACCAGAATGCGTCGGCCCGGCTCCTTCAGGCGGTCCATGTTCATGAGCAGTTCATAATTCTGCTCTATGGTTTTGGCAAAGCCGAAGCCCGGGTCCAGGATCCAGTCGCGGATGCCGTAATCTTCGGCCTCCCTGGCAAAGGACTTGAAATAAGAAATCACCGCCCGGGTAATGTCAACCTCGTAATTCGTATAGCGCTGCATGGTTTCCGGCGTGCCCCGCATGTGCATGGCCACGTAGGGAAGGCCCAGCCGGCCCACCAGGGGTAGCATGTCTTTGTCCAGATGTCCGGCGCTGATATCGTTCACCATAAACGGGCCGATGGTGTCGAAGGCGCGTTCCACCACGTTGGCACGATAGGTGTCAATCGAAATCTGAGCCTCCGGGAAAGCCTCCCGGACGGCCTTCAGGGCCGGTTCCAGCCGGCGCCATTCCATATCGGCCGACGGAGCCTTGGACCCCGGTCTGGTGCTGCAGGCCCCCAGGTCCAGGATTTCGGCCCCTTCCTGCAACATCTGCGCGGCACGTTCCGCCGCCGCTGCACCCGAAGTCCGGCTCGCCGCGTAGAACGAGTCGTCCGTCAGGTTGATGATACCCATGATTTTTACCATAGTGCAAAGATACTACATTTTTCAACAACAAAGCCAAAGTCTATCTTGCTGATTATCAGCGTTTTGTTGTTTCCTCCCTGTGATTATAGACACAGGGAGGAAAGCGTAAGTGCTTGATAATCAACATTGGTGCAAAATGATGTCAGATTCTCTAGGCCGATAAGCCCGAATCTTAAAAAACGTAAAATAAATCATAAGAAACATGACATAATTCGTAAGAAACATGACAAGGCGGAAACAACCTCTTGCCAAAATCAGGATTCCAAGCTATTTTAGGGCAAAAAAGCCATGAGGGTTCGAAAGCGAAAGATTGTTGAGAATGTCCCTGAACATATCTATGTGAGGGGAGTAAGAAAGCAAACGCTGTTTTTTGATGACATAGACAGATTGGTTTATTATACCCGTTATGCGGTATCGGCCAGAAAAAGGGGTGTTAAAACGCTGGCCTTGTCAATAATGTATGACCATTTGCATGGGCTTTCCATTTACGAGGACTTTGATGGAATGAGTGCACATACCCGGGATTGTCTTGCATGCTTTGCGCGTGATTATAATGTAGATGCCGACAGAAAGGGACCTTTGTTTGAATGTGCTTTCGGCAGCGCTCCAAAAACGAGTGTCAAGAGTATAAGAAGCACCATTATTTACATCGGTAATAATCAGGTGGAGAAGCATTTATGCGATAGGGCGGAGGAATGCCGATGGAGTTTTGTGGCATATCTTGCCAGTAATCATCCTTATTCGGAAGCTATGGATAAAAACCGGATGTCGGATAAACTGAAGTTGGCAGTCAGCTGCGTGGATTCCCGGGAAAAAGCGAATCTTCCTCTCTCTTACCCGGCCTTGCGGTTTTATTTCAAAGGCTTGTCTGCCAAGGAAACAGAACAGTTGAAGGATTACATTATCGGCAAGTATTATCCCATTGACCGGGAAGAAGTACTGTCGTTTTTTGATGGGGATTACGAGAAACTGCTAACGGCATTACACGCCACTTCCGGTAATGATTACGATATAAAAGAAGACTATACAGTTAAATCTGACGAAATCTTTTTCCATCTCATTCAATGCTGTACCAAATCCAGTTTCCGGCATAACCTGAAGCGCATTCAAACGGAAACGGCAGAAAGAAAAAGGAAAATAGCAGAGATTCTTAAACAAAAGACGGGCGCATCGGAATTCGAACTGCGTAAATTCTTGGATATGTAAGTGGCTGGTTACGTGCCGATTAGCTATTTCTCCCTGTAACTGGAATCACAGGGAGGAAAGCGTAACTTGCAGAGCGCCTGCGTTTTAAGGTATTCTGTTTATTGTATCCGTTGTTTTTGCTATCTTTGCAAAAACGAATAAGCTATGCTCATAGTTCTGGAAGGCCTGGACGGGGCGGGGAAGTCTACCCAGGTGCGGATGCTGAAGGAATACCTTACGCAGCGCTGCGGGGAGTTGGAGTACATCCATTTTCCCCGCTACGATGCGCCTGTGTACGGAGACCTCATCAGCCGATTCCTGCGGGGAGAGTTTGGAGACAACACCCAGGTGCATCCGCAGCTGGTGGCCCTGCTGTTTGCCGAGGACCGGCATGGCGCCGTGCCCCAGATGCGCGCAGCGCTGGATGCCGGCAAGCTTGTGCTGCTGGACCGTTACGTGTACTCCAACATAGCCTACCAGTGCGCCAAGCTCAAGGACATAAATGAGCGCCGGAACCTGCGGAACTGGATCTTCCACACGGAGTACGGCAATTTCGGCCTGCCGGAACCAGACCTGAACCTGTTCCTGGACGTGCCCATCGGCTTTGTGGAGCAGAGCCTCACCAAAGGCCGCAGCGGCAGTGACCGCAACTATCTGGAAGGCAGCTCGCGGGACATCCACGAGGCCGATATGGCCTTCCAGCGTTCTGTCCGTGACGCCTACTTGCAGGAAGCGGCAAGGGATCCGCATTTCCTCCGCATAGACTGCAGCGATGCCAACGGCCAGATGCTGCCGCCGGATGCCATTTTCAACCTGGTCCGCCAGACCGTAGATCCCTATCTTCCATGAAATACCGGAATATCGGCATGCGGCGCCTGATAGCCGTCCTGATGGGTATCTTCTTCCTTTGCACGGGGCTCCTGAAACTGGGAGACCCGGTGGGGACCATGCTCATCGTAACGGAGTATTGCAAGTTCTTCCATCTGCAGTTCCTGCTGCCGGCCGCCAAAGGGCTGGGCATCTTCTTTTCGCTGCTGGAATGCGGTGTGGGCGTGGCCCTTATCACCGGCATCGCCCGCAAGGTAACGGCCTGGGTCACCTACGGACTCATCGGCTTTTTCACCATTCTCACCTTCATCCTATGGCGGGCAAACCCGGAAATGGACTGCGGCTGCTTTGGCGAGGCTTTCCATCTTACGCACCTCCAGAGCCTGATGAAGAATGTAGCATTGCTGTTGCTGGCGGCCTTCGCTTTTACGCCGATGCAATCCCTGGGAACTACCCGTCCGCGCCGCATGGTAGCCGCCTGGATGGGCTGGGCCCTGCTGATAGTGGCCGCAATCTATAGCAACCGGCATATTCCGCTGGTAGATTTCACCGCCTTTGCTCCCGGGGCCGAACTGTTTGCCTCGGAGGATGCCGGCTCTTCGCTGCAGGACAGCTACCGTTCGGCCTATATCTATGAAAAAGATGGCCGACAGGATAGGTTTACGCTGGACAATCTGCCCGACACCAGCTGGACCTTCGTAAAAGTGGACACCCTGTACCGCGCCCTCGAGGGCACGGAGAATCCCATCCTGTCTTTCCGAGATGCCGATGGGGAATACCGGGACGAACTGGCAGCGCAGGGCAGGGTGGTGGTGCTGTCGGTGTATGAACCCGGCAAAGCCCCCTGGGACAAGATCCGCGAGCGTTACCAGGCAATACAGTCCGAAGGCGCCACGCCGCTGCTGCTGGTCACCTCCGTGCCCGTGGGTATGGACATCCCGGCCTATATAGCCGACTACAAGACGCTCATAACCCTGAACCGGGACAACGGTGGCGCTACCTATTTTAATGAGGGCGAAGTCATCGCCAAATGGGGCGTAAGGGATTTCCCCAGGAATCTGGCCGACGACCTGGCCGCCGATCCGGTGGACCTGGCCACCCATGTGGCCGTAAAGAAGCGCATCCAGGCCCAGGGCTTCTGCCTGATCCTGGGCGCCGTCCTCATTCTGCTGTAAGGTAATTTGTCAATAAAATAAGTATTCCCGGGGGCATCGGCTATTATTTTTGCCCCCGGGAATACTTATTTTATTGCAATAACTGAAGAACAGTTTTACAGACTCCGTTTGATTTCCGTAATCTGGAAAGCTTCGATGATGTCGCCAGGATGGATGTCGTTGTACTTGTCCAGTCCGCAGCCGCATTCCATGCCGGCAGGTACTTCCTTCACCTGGTCCTTGCCCCTCTGCAGCGAGGATAGCGAACCGGTGTATACCACAATGCCGTCGCGGATCAGGCGCACATCGGCCTTGTTCGTGAGCTTGCCTTCCTTCACCTGGCAGCCCGCGATGGTGCCCACCTTGGAAATCTTGAAGGTCTGCTTTACCTCGGCGGTGGCGGTAACCTCTTCCTTCTTCTCCGGCTCCAGCATACCCTCGATACCTTCCTTCACTTCGTTGATACAGTCGTA
>CAMJKI010000051.1 GCA_946406355.1 uncultured Bacteroidales bacterium
AGTCATTACAACCGCTTTTCTAAAAAATGATTTCATAATATCGCTATTTAACTTACAAAATTATATAGTATTTTTTAGATAACCAAACCTCTATACCAGCCCAGGAACAACCATATAAGACACAACCGGGGCCAGTCCGAATATCACATTGGACGCGGGCTTGTGATACCGGAGGGACAGGGACAGGTCGGCATAGGCCATCCCGTCCAAATCTGCGCCCACGGCAAACAGGAAAAAGGGCATGCTTGCACGCAGGCTTATCTCCGGCATGAGTGATATATTTTCAGTCAAGGCCATATCCAGCCCGTAAGCCAACTGAACGGCGGGACCTATGTTATGATAGGACTTAGCATTGCTCCCCGTCTCAAAAGCTACCCCTGTCCCCAGCCGGATGTTATGCTCCAGCTTTTTCCGGCCACCTTGATCCTGGGCAAAGGCTGTAAAACCGGCCAAAAGTAAGACGGTCAATAATAGAAAATATTATCTCATAATATAGAATCCCCTGCCGTCTAACGGAAGCGGTATGTGATTCCGACTACGGCATTTTGGGGATTGAATCCCAGTAGCGGGTACCAACCAAATGCATCTGTATAACGGGCGCCGAAAAAGCCGATATCGGTGAATGCTTCCCAGCGCGGGGCGAACCGGAACCGCAGGGAAGGATACAGCCCTATTAGAAAGTTCTTTGCATCCGTTGTGTAATACTGGCCTCTGGCCGATGCTTTCACATCCAGATAGATAACGTCATTATGTACTGGAGTGTATCTGATATAGCCTCCTGCTCCCATTCCAGCAATCAGGGTATTTTGCACTTGTGCAGAAAGGGCGGCAAGCGCGCCAACGGCCCAATGCTCATTAAACTCATAACCTACTTCAAAGGCAGTAGACGCAACAAAATCTTTATCGACCCATTGCACCTGCAAACCATTACTGAGATAGACAGTTTGGGCTTTGGCTTTGTTGTTCAATACAAATGATACAAGTAGAATGCAGATAACGAATAGATTCTTTCTCATGTCCTTTTCATTTTGGAACGCAAATATACAAACTATAAAAACCCTGCAAACAGGGATAAAGAAATTAGAAACAATAATTTTTGTGACATAATATAAAAGTTTAATTCGCCACAAAATTCATTGTTTCTACATTATTTTTCAAGAAAAAAGATGTTACAATTTAAATAATTATCCGCTGTATATCAATCGGTTACGCAAAATCCACAATTACATCCATATTTCTGGGGCTTCCCCGGACAGGGCGCGAATATAATTATCTCCATTTTGCCCAAGATTCCGGCTAATTCTCTCCTTAAATCTTGTCTTTCTTGTTCGAACTGCTCCACAAGTCATTTGCATCAAAAAAGCAACTGTCCTATCTGGAATTCCTGCGAAAAAAAGCATAATCATTCTATAGTCACTCTCGTTAAACAAAGGTCGTCCCTTATCACCAGAGTTACATGCCGCTCTAAACCGAGCCATCAAATTATCACGATATTTATTAATGCTGTCTTCGAGAAGAAGAAACAAAGAATCATCCTTCCGAAGTGCATCAAGTGCGCTGACAAACGATTGCAACCGAATATCTTTTCTTTTTTGATAATCTTCATCCAAATACCTATAAGGATCAGAAGTTTTACCTGTCGAATCATCAAGGAGGGCAGCATATGTATCTGCAAACATTTTTACGACGGTTATTTTCTCCTGTAGTGCAAGATTCACAGCATAGGCGAGCTCTGAACAATCCTGCCGAGTCGCCAGAAGAGAATCGGTAATCTCGCGAATCTGCAGTAAATCTTCTTCGAGTTGCTCTTCCTGCTCTTGCAAGGCTCTTTCCTTTTCGGCCAACTGTCGCCTATGCAATATGATGTATAAAACAAGAACGCAAAACAAAGCGATAATAACTAATGCGGATAGAACGAGCAAAATAAAACGATAACGGGCCAATACGGCATGATGGGTAGCCTCTTGCTCACGATAATCTCGGACAGTGTTAGCTATCTGTTGGTTCTCTTTCGAAAAGACCATTTTATTATGCAACTCTATCCCTTTATTCATTTGCTCAAAGGCAAGGTCAGCACAATTCCTGCGTTCATATATGAAGACCCTGGCATTGCACAAGTGAATGGAATCAAGTAACGTTTTAGCTGCACGCTCTGCTAATAAAAGATAATAGTCAGCAGAATCTATTTGCCTCTGAAGATTACTATCAAAAGCCCTAGCCATTAAACAATAATCTGCCGTCGTCGCTGCAGGAAAACCGAGCCATGCAGCCTCGCGAAACAAAGTGATAGTCTCCTCAGAATTATTGCCGTTTTGCGTCGTTAGAATATATGCACGGTCCTTTAGAATTTTGCTGAGAAACTCTTTTTTGTCCTCTTTGCGCGCATAGGATTCCAAATGCGCCAGGATGGAATCTGCAACTTGCATTTCTCCTAAAGAAATATAGGACATGGATTCGCCCAGCTCTGCATAGGCAGCATAATAAGGTTCGTCATTTGCATGAAAGAACCGGGCTGATTCTTGATAATACGCCAACTCTGTATCATAATCCTGGCAATCACCATAAATCTCCGCCATATTGCGCAAAATAAGACCGGTGTAGTGGAGATCCTCCATCTTCACCGCCATCTCTTTTGCCTGAAGGAATGATATGATCGCACCGGTATTGTTCCCGGCATTCCGCTGTACTCGGCCTAGCGAATACAAGGACAACATTTTGTCCCGTTTCGTCCCGTGCCTGTCGAAATACCTTACCGCAATTTGGGCCAAAGAGTCATCCGCCACATCAATGTAAGACTTGTCCATTGCCAGAGACATGAGCAGCGCATACCTGGCCTTCCGGGACGAGGGCCGCAACTGCTCCTGCGGGATATCGGAAAGCTGCTCGTAGGCCGCATACGGATCCGACGAAATCTCCTGCTCTATCGTATCAAGTTGGTGGTCTATCGTCCGGGAACAAGAAAAGGCCAATAGCAAAACAGCTATGGCAATTAGATACTTCCGCATACTTCTCATAAATAAAAAAGGCTGCCTGAAACAATCATAAAAACATGTGAATTAAACTATTATATCATGTCCGGCAGCCTATGCCGTCTCTAAATAAAAAGGGTGACAAAAGAAAGCCACCGATAGTTACACGCAGGCTCCGGAACGGCCGTAGTAGCATCCACCAGTTGACTTTCTATGCCACCCTATAGAGGCGGCATAGAAAATCCTGTGTAGGGGCCTACTGATTAATTTTCCGGATTAAGCGTGTACCCTAAACAAAATCTCTAAGCTAAAAACTTTGTTTCTATGTATGTTTATGGAAAACAAACAGGTTCTCCTGATTACCATCCATGGATTACAAATATAACTCTTAATCTCTAACAATGCAAGCCTTCCGCCCGTGCATAAGCCTTTTCGGCAATGACTTTATCCTTCAGGACAAGCGTTTTTATGTGCTTGCCGGGGATAAGCAGTTCAATGATTTTGATAAGTAGCTGCTCGTTTTCCGGAGCGCAGACGACCACTTTGAAGGTGTCGTCGAAAAGGATGTTTGCGAATCTTGCCATAAGCCAATATATTTATTGGCTGCAATAATATGCAAAGATTTTTCAAACCCGATTCAGATTCGTTAAAACTTTTCGTTGAATTTCATTAAAAAACACGCAAAAAACGGCCACCGATGGTCGTCTGATGCAAAAATGAAGTTTACGACGGATTATAATCCATACACCCCTTCCACCTCGGGGGCCTCTGCGCCCCAGCGGTCGGCTACATAGTCCAGGGTGGCGAAGATTTCTGCCGGATCTTTGGAGGTGACCAGCTTGATGCGGGTGTCTTTGAAGTCGCGGAGGCCTTTGAAGTAGCAGCTGAGGTGGCGGCGCATTTCATACACGCCCGTGACGGGGCCCTTGAGGTCCAGCGACAGCTGGAAATGGCGTTTGGCCAGGGCCACGCGGTCGCGCACGCTCATGGGCGGGAGCTCTTCGCCGGTGTCCAGCAGGTGCCGGATTTCCGTGAAAATCCAGGGATGGCCGAAGCTGGCGCGGCCCACCATGATGCCGTCTACGCCATAACGGTCAAAAGCTTCTTTAGCCTTCTGGGCCGAATTGATGTCGCCGTTGCCGATGATGGGAATGTGCATCCGGGGGTTGTCCTTCACCTGGCCGATAAGGGTCCAGTCGGCCTCGCCTTTGTACATCTGGCAGCGGGTGCGGCCGTGGATGGTGAGGGCAGCAATGCCGCAGTCCTGCAAGCGTTCGGCCAGTTCAACTATGATTTTGGAATTGTCGTCCCAGCCCAGGCGGGTTTTAACGGTGACGGGCTTCCCAACGGCCTCCACGATGGCTTGGGTGATGGCCACCATCTTGTCGGGCTCCCGCATCATGCCGCTGCCGGCACCCCGGCCTGCAATCTTGGAAACCGGACAGCCGAAGTTGATGTCCACGATATCGGCCCCGTGCCCGCCGGCCAGTTCGGCGGCCCTGTCGGCCATCCGCGCGGCATCCACCATGGCGTCCGGGAAACTGCCGTAGATTTGTACGGCCACCGGCGCCTCCTCCTCCAGGGTATGCATTTTGGCGATGGTCTTGGAAACGTCCCGCACCAGCCCGTCGGAGCTTACGAATTCGGTAGTGACCATGGCGGCCCCCGCTTCCCGGCAAAGGATGCGGAAGCTGGCGTCCGTGACGTCCTCCATGGGCGCCAAAGTGACCGGACGCTCCCCCAGGTCGATGCTACCGATTTTCATCCGTTTTCAGTTTTGCCAGCAGGGCCTCGGTAAAGGCGGCGTCCTCCTCGGGGGTGAGGAAAGAGGCCTGGACGGGAATGTAGAACATGCGCTGGCGCAGCTCTTGGGGCACCTTTTTCGCGTCCACAATGCGCTGGGCGTCCTTTTCGGTGGTTACCAGGCAGGCCGTAGGAAACTCTTTAACGGCTGCTTTCAGCGTGCCGATATCGGCCCGGGTGTACTTGTGATGATCCGGGAAGCCGATGCGGCGGACAATCTTGTAACTGTCGGACAGGAAGCCCCTGAGCGGCGCGTCGTTGGCAATGCCGGTAAAGAGTACCAGGCGCTTGGAATAGGTGTAGCGGGCGTCCCCTTCCGGGAAAACGGGCTCCATGGTACCGTAGGTGAGGGTGGTGAAAAAGAGCTTCTGCTCCGCTTTCAGCCGCAGGTACTTGGCCCACTGGCTCCGTTCCCAGTCGTCCAGATAGGCCGGGCACTTGGTTACGATAATGATGTCGGCGGCTTTCAGGCGGCTCTTGAGGTCCCGCAGGCGTCCCCAGGGCAGCAGGGTGTCCTTATGCACCGGCCGGTTGTAATCCACCAGTACAATGTTCAGGTCGGCCTTCAGCTTCCGATACTGGAAAGCGTCGTCCAGGACGATGAGAGAGGCCTGATTGGCGTCGGTCAGGAGCTGGCAGCCGCGGACGCGGTTCTTGTCCACCGCCACCGTTACGGAAGGGAACTTGCGGGCTATCTGGAGCGGCTCGTCGCCATAAAGGAGGGCCGTTCCATCCCGCGGAACCAATTGAAAGCCTTTGCTTTTGCGTTTGTAGCCCCGGGACAGCACCGCCAGATTGCGGTAGGCCCAGTCGTCGCTTTGCAGCAGATGGCGCAGTACCATCTCCGTGTGCGGGGTTTTCCCCGTGCCGCCCACGGTGATATTGCCGATGCATACGGTGGGCACGGAGGCCCGGAAAGACTTCTTCCAGCCTTTGTCGTAAAAGAAATGCCTGATTGCTAATAAGGTACCGTACAGCATACTACATGGAAAGCACGTTGAGAACGGCAATCAGCTCCTGGTTGATGGGCTTGTCCATCTTGATGGCCCGGGAAATGGGCACATACACAATTTCGTCGTTCTTGATGCCGATCATCACGTTGCGCTGGCCTTCCAGCAAAGCCTCGATGGCGGCATAACCCATACGGGAGGCCAGGATGCGGTCGTAGGCGCTGGGCGTTCCGCCGCGCTGCAGATGGCCCAGGATGGTTACGCGGGCGTCGAACTGCGGGAATTCCTTTTTGATACGGTCGGCATAATAAAGGGCGCCGCCATGGCCGTCCTTCTGCGATTCGCTCACCAGCACGATGGCGCTGTTCTTGCTCTTGCGCTTTCCCCGCTCGATGAATTCGGCCAGCTGGTCCACGTCCGTCTTACCCTCGGGAATGATGGCGGCTTCGGCCCCCGAAGCAATGGCGCTGTTCTGCGCCAGGAAACCGGCGTCGCGGCCCATCACCTCGATGAAGAAAATGCGGTCGTGGCTGTTGGCGGTGTCGCGGATTTTGTCCACGCATTCCACGATGGTGTTCAGGGCGCTGTCGTACCCGATGGTGGAGTCCGTGCCATACAAGTCGTTGTCGATGGTGCCGGGCAGGCCGATAATGGGAATGTCGTACTCCCGGGCAAAAAGCTGGGCGCCTGTAAGCGAGCCGTTTCCGCCGATAACCACCAGGGCGTCGATGCCCGCCTCCACCATATTCTCATAGGCCTTCTTGCGGCCTTCTACGGAGAGAAAACCCTCGCAGCGGGCCGTCTTGAGGATGGTTCCGCCGCGCTGGATGGTGTTGGAAACGGAGGAAGAGGTGAATTTTACAAACTCTTTCTCGATAAGGCCCTGATAACCGCGCATGATGCCCACCACATTCATATTGTGGAAACGGGCCGTACGGGTAACGGCACGGATGGCGGCGTTCATGCCGGGCGCATCGCCCCCGGAGGTAAGAACGCCGATAGTATTGATAGTTCTTTCCATAGTTATTCTTTCTCCAAAACCTCGTTCTGCACGCGCACGGATTCGTCGTGAATGGCGTTCATGATGGCGCGGATGATGGTGTCGGAAAGACCGTAGGAGCGTCCTTTCTCCACCACAGCCCCCATCAGTTCATCCCAACGCGTCATCTGGAGGATGGCCACATTGTGTTCCTTCTTGTTCTGGCCGATCTTCCGGCTCACGTCCATACGGGACTTCAGGAGCCAGAGCAGATTCTCGTCCAGCACGTCAATCTGGGCGCGAAGCTGGTCGATGCCCTCCTTGTAATCCATGTTGTCGGAAGTGTTGTCGCGGATTACCAGGCTTTCCAGCAAGGTCTGCAGGCCCTGGGGAGTGAGCTGCTGCTTGGCATCGGAGAGGGCGCAGGCGGGGTTGCAGTGGCTTTCCACCATCAGGCCGTCCAGGCCCAGGTCCATGGCCCGCTGGGACAACTCCTGAAGGTACTTCCTGTCACCGCCCATGTGGGAGGGATCTACAAAGAACGGCATCTCGGGATAGCGGGAGCGGAGTTCAATGGCCAGCCGCCAGCCCGGATCGTTGCGATAGGCCGTGGGTTCCGACGTGGAGAATCCACGGTGGATAACGCCCAGCTTCCGTACGCCGGCGCGGTTCAGGCGCTCCAGGGCGCCGATCCACAGGTCAATGTCCGGATTCACCGGATTCTTTACCAGAACAGGGAGGTCGGTACCCTCCAGGGCATCGGCAATTTCCTGCATCAGGAAGGGATTGGCGCTGGTGCGCGCCCCTATCCAGACCATGTCTATGCCGTATTTGATGCACTCCAGTACGTGTTTTTCCGTAGCTACCTCCGTGCAAACCTTCATGCCCAGTTCTTCCTTAACCCGTTTCAGCCACTTGAGGCCGGGTACGCCTATGCCTTCGAAGCAGCCCGGATGCGTACGCGGCTTCCAGATTCCGGCGCGGAAAACATGGATGCCGAAGTCGGCCAGGCCTTTGGCGGTTTCCATCACCTGCTCTTCGGTTTCGGCACTGCAGGGGCCTGCAATGCACATGGGACGCGGCAGGGTGAAGAACCCCCACTCGGTTACGGGAATTATGTCAAGTTCGTGTGCCATATTAGCGAATTATCTTTTTGATTCGGTTGGCTTCGTCGATGAGGGCGCGGAGACGGGCTTCGTCATAATCGGCCACGGCCTCACGGAAGTCTTTGATTTTGTCGATATAGGTATCTATCACCCGCAGCAGGTTTTCGCGGTTCTGGGTGAAGATGGGGACCCACATATCGGCATTGGATTTGGCCAGGCGCACGGTGCTGGAAAAGCCGCCCGAGGCCAGGTCGAAGATGTGTTTTTCGTCCTTCTCCTTGTCCAGGACGGTAAGGGCCAGGGCAAAGGAGGAAACATGGGAAAGGTGCGAAACATAGGCCGTATGCACATCGTGGGAGGCCGATGTCATGTGCACGATGCGCATGTTCAGCACCCGGTACAGTTCTTCCACGGAGCGCACGGCCGATGAATCCGACTCGTCGGCATCGGCAATAATGCAGGCGCGGCCGTCGAACAGGCCCGGCTGGGCCGCCCAGGGACCGTTATGCTCCGTACCGGCCATGGGGTGGGATGCCACATAGCGCTTGCGGCAGGGGTGGTATTTGAGCCGTTCGGCTATCTGCGCCTTGGTGGAGCAGACGTCCATCACGATTTTTTCCGTAAAAGCATTGTCCTTGAACGCATCCAGCACCTTCTGAACGATTTCTGCGGCGGCGCTTACCGGAACGGACACTATCATGATGTCGCTTTCCTTTATGCACTCCTCCAGGGGAGCCACCCGGTCCACCAGGCCCAGACGGCATGCCGCCTCGGCATTCAGCGGATTGCGGTCGGTCCCAATGAGGCGGGAAGCATAACCGCGGGCCCGCAGATCCACAGCCATGGATCCGCCGATAAGTCCCAACCCTACGATTCCTATAGTTCTCTCCATGCTATTTGAGCAGTTTCAGGGCGTTGGCAATGCGTTTGGTAGCTTCCAGAATCATTTCTTCCGACGTTGCGTAGGAAAGGCGGAAATAGTCCGGAGCGCCGAAGGCATCGCCACCCACCGTGGCCACATGTCCCACTTCCAGCAGGAACATGGCAAAGTCGGTAGAAGTGTTGATAATCCGGGTTCCGTCGGTCTTTCCAAAGAAGCTGGAGCACTTGGGGAAAAGGTAGAAGGCGCCTTCCGGCACATTTACCTCCAAACCGGGGATTTCACGCATTTTGCTCACCAGCAGATCCCGGCGGCGCTGGAAGGCCTGACGCATTTCTTCCACGCAAGCCTGCGAACCGTTCCAGGCCTCTTCGGCCGCCTTCTGGCTGACGGAACAAGGGCCGCTGGTGTACTGCCCCTGCAGCAGGTTGCAGGCAGAAACAATCCACTTGGGACCGGCAATAAAGCCGATTCTCCAGCCCGTCATGGCGTATGCCTTGGACACGCCGTTCACAATAACGGTGCGCTCCCGCATCCCTTCACAAGCGGCGATAGAGGCATGGGCGCCGATATAGTTCAGATGCTCATAGATTTCGTCGGACAGCACATACAGATCCTCGTGACGGAGTACCACCTGGGCCAGGGCGTCCAGTTCCTGCTGGGAGTATACGGCCCCCGTGGGGTTACTGGGCGAGCAGAGAATAATCATCCTGGTTTTGGGCGTAATGGCCTTTTCCAGCTGGTCGGGCGTAATCTTGAATCCCTGTTCGATGCTGGCGTCGATATGAACCGGCGTTCCTCCGGCCAGCAGGACCATCTGCGGATAACTTACCCAGTAAGGGGCGGGAATAATAACCTCGTCCCCTTCATCGATGAGGGCCATGATCACATTGCAGATGCTCTGCTTGGCACCGTTGGAAACCACCACTTCCGACGGGTCGTATTCCAGACCGTTCTCTTTCTTCAATTTCCCGCTTATGGCTTCTTTGAGGGACAGGGCTCCCGGCACAGGAGTGTAGTGGGTATAGCCCTTTCCGATGGCCTGGACGGCCGCCGATTTGATATGCTCCGGAGTATCGAAATCCGGTTCTCCCAGACTCATGTTTACCACATCTATACCCTTGGCTTTCAGTTCATTGCTCTTCTGATTCATAGCAAAGGTCATGGAGGGCGACAGACGCGTCATTCTTTTTGATACACTACTCATACACTTCAAAGTTTCGTAAGTGAGAAATTATAATAATGCTAAATTCCGACAAAATTAGACAAATAATCTCTTAACTCAAAGAGTTATTCTACAGATTGCATTCCCTTGTAGATACCCAGCACATCCAGATTGGCGATAAGGGGCCTCACGGCCGAAAGCGCCTGCTGATACCGCATATAGTCGTCGAAACGGATATCGGCATAGAAGAAATACTCCCACGGGCATCCCGGGATGGGCAGCGACTGGATGCGGGTAAGGTTCATGTCATAGAAAGACAGGATGGTAAGAATCTGCGCCAGGGCACCGGACTTGTGGGGCAGGGTGAAGCACCACGATGCCTTGTCGGCATTTTCCGGCCGATAATACCTGTCCAGCACGAAAAAGCGGGTAATATTGTCGCTGTACGATTCTATGTCTTTGGCCAGGATCTCCAGTCCGTACATTTCTGCAGCCAGGTCGGAGGCCACAGCACCCACGCCTTTCAGCTGACCCGTAACGATATCCCTGGCCGCCGTCACCGTACTGGAAGCCTTGGACAGGGTAATCCACGGACAGTTCTTCTGGAAGAAGTCCCTGGTCTGGTTAAGGGCCATTTCATGGGAACGGACTTCCCGGATGGATTCCAGGGACTGGCCGGGCAGGGCCATCAGGTTCTGATGGATGGGGATATGGACTTCTCCCACAACCTGATGCTTGCCGGAATGAACCAGCTCCATATTCCGGATAAGCCCGCCGGAAAGGGTATTCTCCACCGCAATCACTACGGCATCCACCTGGGCCGAATCGTAGGCAGCCAGCATTTGCTCAAAGCTGTCATAGCCCACGATGTCCAGAGGTTCACCCCCATAAAAAGCCAAGGCAGCCTCCTCATGGAAACTGCCTCGCTGTCCTAAAATTGCAACACGTTTCATTAAACAGTGAGGATATCCTTTTCCTTGGCGGCGATTACATCGTCCACCTTCTTTACCCACTTGTCGGTAACCTTCTGGAGTTCGGCTTCTCCCTCCTTCTCTCCGTCTTCGCTGAGGCCGTCGTTCTTCTGGGCTTTCTTGAGCAGATCGATGCCGTCCCGGCGAACATTGCGGATGGTTACCTTGGTGGTTTCTCCCTGGGCCTTGGCCTTCTTGATGAGCTCTTTACGGCGGTCTTCCGTAAGGGCGGGAACGGCGCAGCGGATGATTTCCCCGTTGTTGGACGGGGTAAGACCCACATTGGCGTCCAGGATGGCCTTTTCTATTTTGCCGATCATATTGCGTTCCCAAGGCTGTATGGCAATGGTTTTGGCATCCGGCGTTGTGATGGAAGCCACCTGGGTGAGGGGCGTGGCGGTGCCGTAATAATCCACCATAACAGGATTGAGGATGGCCGGAGAGGCCTTACCCACGCGGTAATTCTTGAGATCTTCCTCCAGAAAATCTACCGAATCCTGCATTTTGACGGACATGGCGTCCACAATTTCTTTTGCTTTAGGTAACATATAGCAGTCTGATTTTGTGCAGGTGCAAATATAAGAATATTTTTTTAAAACCCTATTTTGCAATAGTGAAAGAGTTCACTGCAAAACTTAAACGGATTTTATTATCTTTGCACATAACAACATAATTTGTATATGCTTAAAAAACTGAGAATTATCCTTGCCCTGGTGTTTTGGACCGGTATAACGCTCCTGTTTTTGGACTTTACCGGAGCTTTGCACTCCTGGCTGGGATGGATGGCCAAGCTGCAGTTCCTCCCCGCCTTACTGGCCCTGAATGTGGGAGTTGTCGCCTTCCTGGTGGTGCTCACCCTGGTGTTCGGCCGGGTGTACTGCTCGGTCATTTGCCCGCTGGGCGTATTGCAGGACGGGATTTCCTGGCTGGGAACGCACAAGAGCAAACGGCCCTATAAATATAAGAAAGAGCTCAAATGGCTCCGCTATGGAGTTTGGGCACTGTTTGTGATAGCCCTGGTGGCCGGTGTGCAGGTTTTTGTAGCCCTGCTGGCCCCCTACAGCGCCTACGGCCGCATGGTGCAGAACCTGCTGCAACCGCTGTACCTGTGGGGCAACAACCTGTTGGCCTGGCTGGCCGAAAGAGCTGGAAGCTATGCCTTCTACCCGCGCGAAGTATGGATGCGCAGCCTGCCTACCTTTCTTATAGCCATAGTGACGCTGGTGGTAATTGTGGTGCTGTCCTTCAAGGGCGGCCGCACCTGGTGCAACAGCATCTGCCCGGTGGGCACCACGCTCAGCTTCCTGTCCCGCTTCGCCATGTTCCGCCCGGTGATTGATGCCGATCAGTGCGTGCGCTGCAAAACCTGCGAGGTAAACTGCAAGGCCCAATGCATCAGCATCACCAAAGAGGCGGTACACATTGACTACAGCCGCTGCGTAGATTGCTTCAACTGCATAGACACCTGCCCCAAAGGCGGTTTGAAGTACCGCTTCGCCTGGGGTTCGGGGGCAAAAACGCCCCAAAACGCCCCCAAGTTGGCCGAAAAAGACCATTCGGGGGCGGAATCGGCCAAAAACGCCCCCGAAAGTGCCCAGCGGCGCGCATTTTTAGCCGGCACCGCCATTGCCGTGGGTGCAGCGGCGCTCAAGGGCATTGAAGCCCGCGCACAGGAAGTGGCCAAGAAGACGGACGGCGGCTTTGCCGATGTACTTCCCAAGCAGGCCCCCAAGCGGGAAACGCCCATAACGCCTCCCGGCAGCCTGGGCGCCCGGAACTTCTACCGCCGCTGCACGGGCTGTCAGCTCTGCATTGCCGAATGCCCCAACAACGTGCTGCGGCCTTCAACGGACCTGAATCACCTGATGCAGCCGGAGATGAGCTTCGAGAAAGGTTACTGCCGGCCGGAGTGCACCCGCTGCGGCGAGCTTTGCCCCTCCGGTGCCATCCTGCCCATATCCAAGGAGACCAAAACCAATTTCCATCTGGGTACGGCAGGCGTAAACACGGACCTGTGCCTGGAGGCTACAGGCAAGAGCCAGTGCGGCAAGTGCGCACAGGTTTGCCCTACGGGAGCCATTATGATGGTGGAACAGGGAGATGTTCGTCGCCCTGTTGTAGCCGAAGAAGTGTGCATCGGCTGCGGCAAGTGTGAGTATTTATGCCCGGTGCGGCCCATCAGCGCCATCACCGTTAACGGAAGGGAGGTACATGTATGAAACGTAGAGACTTTATCAAAATAAGCGGCGCCGCCGCATTGGCCGCCGCCTGCGCTCCCAAAGGCAATCAGTCCGGGAGCGGCCTGGCCGACGGACCGGAAGAGATGGTTTACCGGACCAATCCCAACAACGGAGACAAGGTTTCCCTCATCGGCTTCGGCTGCATGCGCTGGCCTATGGTGCGCAATGCCGACGGCAAAAGCGAGATTAACCAGGAGGCCGTGAACGAGATGGTAGATTATGCCATAGAACACGGAATCAATTACTTCGACACCTCCCCCGCCTACCTGCAGGGGCAGAGCGAAAAGGCGGCCGGCATAGCCCTCAGCCGCCATCCGCGCGAAAAGTATTACATTGCCACCAAGCTCTCCAACTTCAGCGACCAAACGCCGGAGGCCTCCATCCGGATGTACCACGACTCCTTTGAGCAGCTGAAGACGGACTACTTCGACTATTACCTCCTTCACGCCATCGGCAGCGGAGGCGTGGCGGTTTTCCGCCAGCGCTATGTGGACAACGGCATGATGGATTTCCTGCAGAAGGAAAGGGAAGCGGGCCGCATCCGGAACCTGGGCTTCTCCTTCCACGGCAGCCCTTCGGAATTCGACAGCCTCATCGGCCTGCACGACAGCGGCGAATACCACTTCGACTTTGTGCAGATAGAGATGAACTATGTGGACTGGACCCACGCTGACGGCATACGGAACGCCAACGCCAAGTATCTTTACGAAGAACTGGACAAGCGGGGTATTCCCATTGTGATTATGGAGCCCCTGCTGGGCGGCCGGCTGGCCAATGTGCCCGAATCCATCGCCCACCAGATGAAGCAGCGCGAACCCGACATGAGCATTGCCTCCTGGGCCTTCCGCTTCTGCGGTTCGTACGACCGCGTTTTGTGCACCCTGTCCGGCATGACCAACATGGATCCGCTGCTGGACAATGTGAAAACATTCACGCACTTCCAGCCGCTCACGGAGGAAGAACTGGTGTTTATGGAAGAAATGGCCACCCAGATGATGGAATACCCCATGATTAACTGCACAGACTGCAAATACTGCATGCCGTGCCCATGGGGCATAGACATCCCGGGAACGTTCCAGCACTACAACCGCTGCATCACCGAGGGCACCTACGCCCAGTCACAGGAGCAGAAGAACTACCGGAAGCTGAAGCAGGCCTATCTGGTGAGCTACGACAGAGCCGTGGCTACCGTTCGCCAGGCCGACCACTGTATTGCCTGCGGGGAGTGCCTGAGCCACTGCCCGCAGAGTATAGCAATTCCGGCCCAATTGAGCCGGATTGCCAAATACATCGAGAGCCTGAAACAGGATACTCTTTAGATTTTCACCACCGTTTCACGCCAGCTTGTACCGTCGTATTCCAATACGGCGGTATATTTTCCGGGTGCCAGGGAAGTGATATCCAGTTTGGCGGGCTGGAAGACACCGGCGCTGAACTCGGCCGATTTCACCCGGCTGCCCGTTGCGGAATAGAGCGTGACCTTGATCGGCTGCTCCTGGATGGAGGCCGGCCAGAAGTACACTTCCGTTTTAGCGGGGACGGGATAGATCTCCACCTTCTTGGACGAAGTACGCACTGCCACGCGGAAACTGGTGCTCACACTGGCCCCTACCGCGTCCTTCGCCGTAACCGTGACCGTAGTGATGCCCCCGCCCACGGGGGTAAGCAGAATCTGGGATGAGCCGCTTGCCGATACCTGCAGGATGGCAGGATCGGCCGATGTGGCCTGCAGGGTGAGCGTCTCACCGTCCTCGTCCCGGAAAGCGGGCGAGATGGTAAGGGGCGCATTCAGGACCAGATCCTCCTGCGCACTGGCCAGTACCGGTGCATGATTGGGCAGGATGGTATATTGCAGGCGGGTTTCCGCCTGGAGATCGTACAGATTTCTGGCAGTGAAAACAGCCGTGTAAGTTCCTGCCGGGGCATTCCGGCCGATAATAAGCGCCTCGTTCGTTTCCGGATTGAAAGTAAAGGCATCCGAGCCGGGCGTGCAGTTCACAAACACCCTGGACCTGTTGGGATCCGAAACCCGAACCTGCACGGAAACCTGCTCATGGGCCTTGACCGTTATGTTGTTCCGCTCCAATTCAATCGACGGGGGTAAAGGGTCCACCCCTCCGGCAGGATAGTGCTGGACACCATATTCGAAGGACGCCAGGGCATCCATTTTCCGGCCCACTGGCTTGCTTCCGCCTATAATGTCGCCCAAACCGGCAAAGAGGATTTCCCTGCATTGGTCGGCCGTAAAGCCTTCCCGGCCGAAGTAGGAGATAATCAGGGCCGCCAGGCCGCTGACATGCGGGCAGGCCATGGAAGTACCCACCCAATAATAGCCGTCGCTGTCAATATTCTGGTAGCCGATATTGTCACTCATCTCCAGCGGCACGGTGCTCCAGATACTGTCTTCCCTCCTGGTGGCTCCGCCACCGGGCGCGGCGATATCCACCCAATTTCCGAAATTGGAATAGTAGGCCGCCTTGCCGTCTATCCCGAAAGCGCCCACGGAAATAACCGGCTCATAATCACAGATGGGATCGTAATCCACACCCATGTCGCCTTCATTACCCGCAGAAAAGATAACCAGTCCGCCTTTCATGGGAGCATCCTTCAGCTGGTTTCCTTCGGAGTCACAACCGGCATAGCGGATAAAATAGTCTATGGCCTTTTTGGTGGCGGGAGGGATGGACATTCCCTTGAATTCGGCCATTTCCTCATCCGTAATCACCCCATCATCGTTACTGTCGGCATAATACCCCCAACTGTTCTGGGAAATGACGGCACCGTGGTCGGCGCCCCACTTGATGGCTGCGGCCTCATTGGCCGACCGGGATCCGGAGAAGATGGCAGCGGACTGCAGTAGCACACCGGGAATTCCCTGAACGGCATCACCGCCCGCCATGCCACTCACCCCCAAGCCATTGTTGTTCATGGCGGAGATAACGCCGCCAACATGCGTTGCATGGCCGTAATCCCCTGAATAGAGGCTCAAGTCGTAAGAGTTCCAGACAAAACTGTATCCATGGTGACCTTCCTCATCGCTCCAGATATTGTCGATCAGGTCCGGATGGGTGTAATCCACCGGTTCGTCCACAACGCACACGATCACCTTGTTGTTGCCCACAGTATAATCTCTCCACACCTCCTCCAGATGAATGTCCGCGGCGGGGTAGTTGGTGTTTACCATGTTCCACTGCCGCGCCAGATACGGGTCGTTGAAGAAGCCCCGTCTGCGGATGGGACGGGGAAGCGTCACCGACAGGACGCCGGGGCTGGCTTCCAGGCTTTCCGCCGCCTTGGTTTCGGGGATAACGCCTGCCAGTTCCACCCAATAGAAGCGATGCATGCCCATGGCACGGCTGCGGGCTTCATATTCTCCGGCATCCGGGAAAACCCGCCGGAGACTTTTGATGCCCATCGCCCCCAGGAGGGTCCGGGCATCGGCGGACTTGACGGCGGACTCTTCCAAAAGGGCCGTCAGATCCTCGTCGAACTCCACGGTGGCAGTGGGGCCGACAAAAGGTGAAACAGGCTCCGTGTTTACCGGAGCCTGTTCATTGAAAACTGCTTCTGCAGTACAGGCGACAGCCAGGAAGGCTGCCAGCAAGCACTTAACGAAGTTTCTTGTAACCGTAGCGGGCTTCATCGGCCAGTTCAATCTCAATGCGCATAAGACGGTTGTACTTGCAGATACGGTCAGTACGGCTCAGGGAACCGGTCTTGATCTGACCGCTGTTGGTAGCAACGGCGATGTCGGCGATGGTGGTGTCCTCGGTTTCACCGGAACGGTGGCTCGTAACGGTGGTATAACCGTGACGGTGGGCCATCTCGATGGCGTCGAGGGTCTCGGTCAGGGAACCGATCTGGTTCACCTTGATGAGGATGGAGTTGCCGGCGCCCATTTCGATACCCTTCTGGAGGTACTTCACGTTGGTCACGAAGAGGTCGTCACCCACGAGCTGGCAGCGGTCGCCGATAGCCTTGGTGAGCTTCACCCAGCCTTCCCAGTCTTCCTCGGA
>CAMJKI010000052.1 GCA_946406355.1 uncultured Bacteroidales bacterium
TTCGTGTCGACACGGCTCACTTGGTGCAGATGCCAGCCTTGGTGTAGGGGGCGGGAAACGACGTTCGTCGCCCCCCTACACCAGGCTGGCGACACAAGAAAGGTCGTTGTTATCTCTCAACTGTCGCAGGTAATTGTCCCAAGCGTAGCAGGTCTGCAAAAAACGGCCGACCTGGGGCACAAATCGGCCACTGACTCGTTCTACCGCCGCAGGTCAGCAGAAAAATGCAGACCTGCGGCACTTCGCCCATTAACCTGCAGCGTTCCGACAATTGACCTGATTCATTATTTCAAGGGTTTTGTGCGATGTATCAGGCTCCGCGAAAAGGCCCGCTCCGCGGCGAAATGTCAAGGTTACCAACCAATAATGTCATTTTTACCGTTTTTGTGGAGAACGGTTTTTTTTGTATCTTTATTGCATTAATAACACTCATGAGAAAGAACGGTGCCCTGTATTCCTTTCTTTCTTTGCTGGCGTAATGACCAATTGGAATGCATAAAACACTCTGTTTGATCATTTGTTTGCTGCTGTGCGCTCTTCCCTTGAACGCACAGTGGTCTGGCAGTCTGGAGTTGTCCGGTGGTTTAGGCGGAATGAAAGGGAATGAAGTCAATGACGAAAAGCCTATGTATCACGGGCATACCCAAGGGATTTTTCAACTGAATTACAAAACCGAAAAGTTCAGCTGGAGCACCCTTCTGGAGGGAAAATGGACGCCCAATACCACAGACAATGCCCGGCTTTCCTATAAAAACGGGAAACTGGCAGTCGTGCTCAAAGCGGCCAGCACCCAGCCCCTTTCCACCCGCATCAAGTCGGACTTTGTATGGACACCGTCCAGTGACAGAAACTACTCTACCTGGATACAGTACCAGCTAAAGAACGACCGGGCCAGCAATCACTCCCTGAATTTTGACGGAGACCTGGAAGAAATGCAGAAGTTTTCGTATTACTACGAAACCCCCTACCTTGACAATCACAACATCCAAACCGGATTCCGCTCACGGCGGAGCTTCCATTCCGGCCGCAGAATACTGCAGAGTTCTATAAGCGCCGAATTTGATGCAAGCCAGAAGATCAATTTATGGAAGGTGTTCAAGGCCGGAGACATAGACGGGAGCGGAGGTATTGCCGTCAACGAAGAAGATGTTGAGGGGTATTTCTGGGAATACCGGATTACTCCTAGCAGTTTCAACCTCAATCTTGACGGGGACATCCATCTGCAGAATACCGTTCTGGACGGGGAAACGAAGCTGAAGCTCACCCCGGGCATCCGCGCGGCCTCCAGGCACGCCTTGGATATAAACAGCGGAGCAACCTGGAGTGAATTTATGCACGAATGGCGCGATTCCACTTCCATTATGGAGGTATTTAACTACCTGAGTGTGCGGGCGGAACCCTACCTGGCCGCCGATTTTGTATGGAAAAGCATTGAAGCCCACGCCGATTACGCCTGCCAGGTTTACGGACGCTCGCTCACCAGCGACAAGTACCCGGAACGCCCGTTCCAGGTGAAAGGCGTGTATCCGGTTGGGAAAGCTCAGGTGAAGTGGACCATCTCACCCAATCATTCCCTCGCGCTTAAAAACGAAATGAGCGTCAGCCATCCGGATTACCTGAAAATATGCTGGTACGACCGCACCGCAGGGTATCTGGACCAGTTATACCGGGGAAACGATCAGCTGAGGTCTCCCCAAACACGGCTGTACGGGATTGATTACGAGTTTAAATATAAGCGCTTTATCTCTAAAACGGGCATCTCCTATAAGCGTATTGTAGATGAAATAGACCAAACCTGGTCCAATATGGTCATCGAAAACCGGGAGTATAAGGTATTCGAATGGCTGAATTCGTCCGACAGCCATTCTTTTGGAGCGTCCCAAACGCTGGGTTGGCGGGGAAAGGTAATCACTGCCAATGTGGGCGTCACCTATAATCAGTCACGTCGCACGTCCCGCAAAACCGGAGCTGTCAAGAACAGCTTTGACTGGAGACTGACATCGGATGTGACGGCCAGACTGGGGAAGGGATGGAGTATAGGAGCCGATGCCAAATACCAGAGCAAGGTAGCCACTTTTTTTACCATCTTCAAGCAGTACTGTGAACTGAATGCGTACGTCCAGAAGGAGTTCAAGAAATTCACCCTGTACTTTCAGGGACGCGATTTGCTGGACCAGGTGCAGGAAACCAGCTTTGAATCGGAAGAAACGAAGGAATACTGGATAGAGCAGGTACGGAACAACCGGCGCATCTTTGTCTTAGGCGCCAAATGGAAGTTCTGAGAACCCATTACTGCCGCACGTCGAAGGAAGCCCTGGAACAGACGGGGGTGCAGGAAGCCGTGAGACCTTCGGCAATTACCTGGAAATGGCCGCCATAGACGGGCGTCTTGCATTCCACCTCCATCCGTTCACCGGGAGCCAGCGTCAGCATCGGATGCCAGTAGAGCGTTTGGCGGTAGTCGGGGTAATCCCGCCCTACTCCGGCGCAGGTATAGGCCATCGGCAGGGAGCATCCCTGGAAATCTACAATACGCACATTATCGGCAAACTCCATGGACGGAAGCGTTCCCTTGTAGGTTACGAAATTCACGATTCCGGAAAAACTCCGGGCGCCGAAGAAATAGGTATCGGTATAGATGTCAATTTGTTTCACCAGCATAGGGTCGTATGCCAGTACTTTCTCGTGGTCCAGAACAGGCACACCGTCCATGAGCACCAGCGACAGTCCGTTCTGGAAAACATATCCCCCCTGCGAATTCACCGTCCACACCTGGATTTCACGTTTCTTACCCACGTTTCGAACACGGACGGCTGGAATCAATTCAATGAAGGTTTCTTCCATCAGCGGGAAACGGGTATAGTCATCCAGGATATAGCGATGGCAGTTGCGCTCGTCGAACAGCAGATGCATCCGGGCCGGCAGGGCGGTGTACAGCGTATCTGCATCGAAGTTCTTTTCCAGCTGCATGCCAAGACCGCGGAGTTCCAGGGCAGACGCCCAGTCCGGATGCAGGGGCAGCGGCTCAAAAGTGCCGGCAGGAAGGTCCAGGAAAGGACTCACCAGCTCCAGATGGCAGATATTGTTCCGGTCCACGTTCTCTATTTCCATAAACACATCCTGATCCCCGTAAATATTGGATGTGAACAAAGTCACGTTTCCTTTATCGTCAATCAGGTCGGTATAGATATTGTCCCCCGACCCGAACGATGAAATAAAGGCATACTTGCTGGTAACGGCTTTTAAGCCGGCTGCATCTGTTCCGGAAACGCGGGCACGAAGAATTTCTCCCTCATATTCCGGAATAACGCTCCTGTCAAATCCCGTGGCTGCCGGCAGGGCATGCACTTCCCGGACAAAATCGGCCATGTGCGCGCCTTCAGGGGCCGGGATGCCGTCATCGTGGTATACGCTGAGAGCAAAACTGACCGTCTCCGTTCCCGGGTTGGAAAGGATAATCCGGGTATGGTCGGAGACGGGAGCATCGGCCGAAGCCAACTGCAAAGAACCAACGGAGGACACTGCAGACGCCTCCGGCAATTCTGTCACCACCTCCACGCCGCCAGGAACACGCTCGGCACTGAAGGTATTGAAAACGGCCAGCGTTCTGGCACCGGTCAAAGGATTGAAACCCTCCTCTGAAGCCCCCAGCTTGGTGTATGCGAATAAGCGGTAAGGACCGGTAGGCAAAGTGGAGGGCAAGTAAAGACGCCCTGCTCCCCGGCCTCCGGCCAAGGCAATTTTGCCCGTCTGCACCATCCCCGATGCGGAATGAATCTCCACATAGGCCGTCTTGCTGAAAGTGGAAAGTTCGCCGGTAGAGGCATCCAGGCACCAGGCCGACATCCACACAGCGTCGCCGGCCACGTACACTTCCCGGTCGGTGGCTATGTATACCCGCTCCCGAATACGCTCCCGGGCCGATAAAGGCAGGAGGAAAAGCAGGAAGAAAAGGGTTATCAGAATCTTTCTCATTATAATCGATTAAATATGCCCGCTGGGCCAGCCTTCCGGCCTGGTTTTGGTGCCACCCTGTTTCCGGCAATCGATACATGTGGCATAGTTCCATGTATAATCTGAGGGCGTGGGACCCATAGTATAAATCTCCATGTAAGGAAGGAAGCCAGTACTGAACATTTGATCGGCCAGTGAAATATCGTACGCAGAGATGGTGGAATCGCGCCGTTCGGACAGGGGGCCCTGCCGATAAAAGCCCTCATCCTCATTGTTATAAAACATAACGGCACTGGTGGGGACGGCGGCGTTCAAATACCCCATCACCTGCACGGAAGGGTCTGAGATGCAATGGACATTGCTGGCCATCTCGCTGGGCACCGGAGAGAAGATGGAACCCTGTCCCTCGGAGTTCTGCTGCATGTTATACCAGTAATTATAGGCATCTTCGCTCATGGCCTCCAGCTGCACATTAATCCGGTACATCACCTGAAGACGTTTGTCACTCAAAGGAATGGTATGGAAAGCCAATTCCTCGAAACGGTCCTCTGTCTGGTTCTTCGTAGTAAAAATGTTAATCTGGGAAGACGATGCGCTTTTCCAGCAGTAGTAATAAGTGGGCATGATATGCTGGTAATACCCTCCCGTTTCTTTCATCTCATATTCATTCCAGCTTCTGGGAACATATTCTATATAAGACTGGATGTCGCTGTGATACTCCCACGTTTCGTCAAACGTCCATCGGAAATAGTGGGATCCGTGGCAATGCATGGAGAGCCCCACCCACAGTTCCTTGAAGTGGTCGTTCTTGCTGTAAGTAAGCGCGTCAATCGTAGGGGCCGGGCAGGGCATAATCCAGTCCGACTCAAACTGATTGTTCAGCGACCCTTCGGCGGTAAAGGTATCTAAATGCAGGCGGTAACGCTGGTTCTCCGGCAGCTTTGAGGTGTCGAATACCAGGGACGTGGAATAATCATAGTAACTGGACGAAGACAAATACGTATCAACATCGGCGTCAACGCCTTGCACCCGCTTGCCGTCCTCGCCCTCAATATACCCCTGTGCAAAAACTGCGATATCCTCGTATTCGGCCGTGTCGAAAGGGCGTACATGACTGAGTTTCACCACAGAGGTGCCGCCGATATGCAGGTCTCCTTCAACCACAAGGGGATACTCGTCCCCTTTCCGGATATCCACCGTGTAAGGGTAGATGCAGGCCGCCATAAGCAGCGCTGCCGCGGAATATGCCGCCAAGCGGAAAGCTATCTTTGCACTCATCAGAATTTCAGATTGAGGTTAACATAGGGAATGGGGCAGGCAAACACCGACAGCATATAACTCTCGGTCCCGTCAAAGAACACCGAATAGGCATTCTTACGGGCCGTCACGTTATACACGCCCACAGTCCAGGACATATGGGTGAGACGCTTGAGGTAATGCCCCGGGTCTATATTCACGGCCAGGTCCAGGCGGAAGTAGTCCGGAATGCGGTAGGTATTGCGCTGGGAATAGGCCAGGCGCGTTCCCCCACCATACTCGAAGGTGCCGATGGGAACGGTTACAGGCCGGCCGGTGGCATATTCCAGGTTGGCCGACACCGAGAAGCGGTGGGTGAACTTGTAGTTGGCCACTACCTTTACCTCATGCGGTTTGTCATGCGGAGCGTTATACCAGGCGCCGCCGTTAATAGTAGCTACGCCCCGGTCTTCCATCTCCTTGAGCAGGGAGCGGGAGTAAGAATAGGACAGCCATCCGGTAAGCTTGCCGGTAGATTTCTTTACCATGAATTCTACGCCGTAGGCCTTGCCGAAGGTTTCCACCAGATCGTCGGCCAAGTGGGGATTCATGAGCGTGGTGGCGCCGGACTTATAGTCCAGCTGGTGCCGGGTGCGCTTATAATAGCCTTCCAGGGTAAAGTCGATGGACCCGTTAGCCACCGTCCAGTACAGGCCGCCGGCGGCCTGCCAGCCGGTTTGCGGACGGATGCGGTCCGTGGAAAGCTGCCAGGTGTCGATGGGAGAAACGGAAGAAGTGTTGGAAATTAGGTGAATGTGCTGGCTCATAGTGTTGAAGCCAGCCTTCACGGAAAGGTTGTCCAGGAAGGAATACTTGCCGGACAGACGGAATTCCGGATTCAGGTAGAATCTGGAAGGGTTCAGGGCCAGGAAGCCGCTGAGGCGGATACCGCCTTCCAGGGTAAAACGGGGCGTCACCGTCCAGCTGTCGCTCACAAACAGGGCCGGTTCCACCGCCTGCTGCGTGTCCAGCTGCCAGGATTTCACCAGGGTTTCGTCCGGATACAACGGAGACATGGCGCCTGGAAGCAAGTTGTAATAGATGACATCGGCCCCCAGGGACAAGTCGTGCGCGCTGATTAAGGCGTAGTGGAAGTTGGTCTTCAAGAAGCCCTGATTGATGTGCGTGTCAACGGCATAACCGGACATCTGGTTCTGTCCCAGGCTGTTTTCCAGACGGGCGCCGTAACGGTCGTAACCCGCCGATGTAGTCAGATTGAGCCGACTATTAATCCGGCTGCGCCATTTGATGGATCCATTGATATTATTGTAACGGAAAGCCGGATCCCGGGAGAAGTCGAAGCCATCCCGGGACCAGTAGAAATAGGCCTGCAAGGTGTTGGCATCGTTAATCTTATGGGTAACGCTGGCATTTACGTCACTGAAAGAGGCCTTTCCGCCGGCATAGTCACTGTTTTGCGGCAGCAGCTTCAGCAGCCAGTTGGAATAGGTGGTGCGGCCACCGATGAGGAAGGTGGTTTTTTCCTTGACCAGCGGTCCTTCCAGATGGAAACGGCTGGTAAGCAAGCCGATACCCACCGATCCGGCAATCTTGTTGGCATTGCCTTCCCGGCTGCGGACGTCCAGCACCGACGAAATGCGGCCGCCCATAGACGCAGGAATGCTGCTTTTGTACAGTTCCACCTCGCTCACAATATCCGGGTTGAAGGCCGAGAAGATACCGAAAAGGTGCGTGGGATTATAGATAGTTCCGTCGTTGAACAGAATCAGGTTCTGGTCTACGGAACCGCCGCGCACATTGAAACCGCCGGAAGCCTCACCCACGGATTTAACGCCGGGCAGACTGAGAACGGCCTTGATGATGTCACCTTCGCCGAAGGCGGTGGGAATCTTGTTGATAACTTCTACCCGGATGCGCTCGATGCCAATCTTTGCATCACGGTGGTGCGACAGGGCGTTGGCCGATACCACAGCCCCGGTGAGGGCCAGGACCTTTTCTTTCATCACCACATCCAGCACGCCATCGTCCCAAACCTTCAGGTTAAGATGCGTATCATCCAGCGAGTAACCGCTCAAGCCCAGCAGATTGTCCCCCACCGGAAGGGCAATCCGGTAAAAACCGGAGGCGTCGGTGACGGTATATGCGCCGCTTTTCTCGTCATAGACAGAAACGCCTATGAGGGGTTCTCCGGACGAAACGTCGCGGACATGCCCGCTTACGTAGGCTTTCCCCGTTTTTCCGGAATTACTCTCCCCAATCTCGTACACCTTGTTCTGGAAAGTGACCACCGCGCTTTGTTCGGCCAGGAAACGCTGAAGCTCACTGTCGTCGGCAGAGGCATTTCCGCTATTGAAATAACCCGAGGGCAGCGAAGTGAAGACGGACTTGCTGTGAAGAATAAAACGGGCCGATCCATAGCTGCTCACCACATATCCCTTCTCCCGAAGGGCATCGAAGGCGGCTTCCAAAAAAGCGTCGCGGGGTGCACTTACGGTAAAAGTGGACTGTTCGGCCGCATCCTTTATATAGTAGATATCTTCCTGGAACTGACTGCGGAGCAAGCGTACCAGCGAATCCAGTTCTACACGCCGGACTTCCAGGACCTCCTGTGCGAACAAGGAGCCTGTACCCAGAACCAGGGCGGCAAATACGGTGCAAAGGAAACGTTTCATTGGGCTGCGGCGTTTAAGACTGCCTTGCAGTAGTCATCGAAACTGTTCCCGGAATTCACCCCCGCGGCTTTGACGGCCTTTCGGATTTCCTTCCTGCGGTCCGGAAACTTACGCAGAAGCGCATTTTTGCTTTTGAAGCGCGAAAAACGACCTTCCGCGTCACGGAAATAATAGGTGGTATGAATGCCGAAATAACGGTAAACGTCATAACGGTAATAAGGATCTTCGTAGCCGATGGGGGAACCGTTAACGTCGTTGACAGAGTCGCTGACGACTTTTTCCACATGCTTGTACACCTGTACCGGGCCCGCACCGAAAACCTCGTAAAAGCCCTCCGGAAGCGCCTCCCCCGGACCAATACCCACAAAGGACCGGTTACCCATGGTAAGGGAAGACGTAAGCGCGGGAGAGAGAGCCACAACCTGCGGGCTGGACGGATTCTTTACCAGAGCCTGCTGTTTCCAGGCACTGATATTCAGGAGAATATTCCGGTACAGATTATCCTCAAAAATGATATCTCCATTGACGAACGCCGGCTGATCCCAATAGGGATTACCGTTAGCGACAAACTCTACCCGCATCTCCTGCTTCCCGCGAAAAAGCACCGACAAATCGCCGGAAGCCCGCTGGAAGGTTTCCAGTTCGTCCATAGTCTGGGCGTGCCCTGTCCCTAAAGGGAAAAACAAGGTAAAAATACTAACTACTATAAGGAAGATATGTTTCATCACACAAATATAAATATTTTACTAATAATAACACAGCCTTCGCCATAATACGTCCTTTTTTTGTTATCTTTGTGAAACACTAGAACTAATTGATTCAGCAACGGTTATGCAAAACAACACTTTCAAGGTAGGTATTGTGGGCGCCGGGTGGATTGCCGAAAAGGCAGCCATTACCCTGAACGGTTTGCCCGGATTCCAATGTTACGCCATTGCTTCCCGCTCCCAGGAAAAAGCCGACTCCTTCGCCTCCTGCTGGGGTGTGAAAAAATCCTACGGGTCCTATTCGGCCCTGTTGGAAGACCCGGACGTGGACCTGCTGTACGTGGCAACACCCCATTCCCACCATTTCGACATTACCCGCGAAGCCCTGGAAAAGGGCATTCCCTGCCTGGTAGAAAAGGCTTTCATGGCCAACCGGAATCAGGCCCAGGCCATTGTGGACTTGTCCCGCCGCCGGAAAGTGTTTTTGGCCGAAGCCATCTGGACCCGCTACCAGCCCGCTGTGGAAATGGTCCGGCGCATCATCCGCGAGGGCCGCATCGGCCAGGTTCGCCTGATTACCGCCACCCTTGGCTACAGCATGGGCAACAAGGAACGGATTTTCCGGGCCGATCTGTGCGGCGGCGCCCTGCTGGACCTGGGCGTTTATGCCCTGAACTTCGTGCGGATGTTTTGCGACCGTCCCTTCCTGTCCATGGACTCGCAGTGCGTCAAGACGGACACCGGAATGGACCTGAGCAATGCCATCTCCATAGTGCTGGAAGGGGGAATTCTGGCCAACCTGCAGTCGTCGGCCGCCTGCGTGGGCGACAATATCGGCGTGATAGCCGGAACGGAAGGCAATATCATTATAGACAATATCAACAACCCGCAGACCATCCGGGTGAACGGGCCCGACCGGGTATTTCAGGAAGAACTTAAGGTCCCCAAACAGATTACCGGATACGAATACCAGTTTGTGGCCTGCCGGGACGCCATGGCCCAAGGCCTGCTGGAACCGCCCCAGATGCCCCTGGAAGAGACCTTGTATATCATGGAACTGATGGACGGGCTTCGCGCCCGATGGGGTGTCCACTACCCTATGGATGACATAAACTACACGGTGTAGCCAGCCGCTACATTCGTCATTTCCGGCTTGACCGGGAATCTCTTTTTTGCTATCTTTGTAGTCTATGAAGATTCTCATTTGCAACGACGACGGGTATAAGGCCCGGGGCATACACGTACTCGCCAGAATAATGGCGCAGTTCGGGGAGGTAACCGTAGTGGCTCCCAAATTTCACCAGAGCGCCATGTCCCTGGCGGTTTCCCTGGGGGTAAAGCAGCTGGCCTATAAGGACTTGCCGGAAGAAGGACCGGGCAAATGGACCTATCTGGACGCCACCCCGGCCTCCTGCGTAAAGTTCGGCCTGGAGTTTAAATACGAGAACCGGGACCCGGATCTGGTGGTTTGCGGCATCAACCACGGCACCAACGCTTCTACGGCAGCCAATTACAGCGCCACGCTGGGTGCCGCCGAAGAGGCCGCCATCAACGGACGCAAAGCCATCGGTGTGTCGCTGTGCGACTTCCGCTCCGACGCCGACTTCTCGGCCGTGGAAGCCCTGCTGCCGGATATTATGAAAAAGATTCTGGACAACTGGCCGGAAAACCATCCGGGCCTGTTCTATAACATCAACTTCCCGGCCCTGCCGCTGGAAGTAATCAAAGGCGTAAAAGTGGCCCGCCAGGGTGCCGGACACTGGGTGAAGGAGTTTGAACCCTGGGACGAAAGCAGCCTGGGCGTACTGCAGGACAGCTTCCTGTGGCAACACTACCGCGTAACCCTGGAAGACGGGGAAAAAGCCGTATTCATGCGCGGCACCTTTGTAAATGACGACACCGACGCCGGAACGGCCGATCATCTGCTGCTGGAGCAGGGATGGATAACCATAGCCCCCTTCAACGCCCAAATGACGGACCCTGAAGAATTTGAACGGCTGCAAAAGCTGATATGAAATATTACATCATAGCCGGTGAAGCCTCCGGAGACCTGCACGGAAGCAATCTGATGAAGGGCCTGTACGCACAGGATCCGAAAGCGGACATCCGCTTTTGGGGCGGTCCCCTGATGGACGGGGTGTACAAGGAACATCAAAGCGGGACCGGTCTGGTTACGGATTACCGGGAAGGCGCCGTTATGGGCCTTTTCGCCGTGCTCAAACAGGGCCGGAAAATCCTTCAGAGGCTGGAATCCTGCAAGCGGGATATCCTGGCCTGGCATCCGGATGTGGTCATTCTCATCGACTATCCCGGCTTCAATTTCCATGTTGCCGAATTTGCCCATAACGCGGGTTTCAAAGTCTTCTACTACATAGCCCCCAAGGTGTGGGCTTCCCGCGAAGGCCGGATCAAAAAGCTCAAGGCCTGGGTAGATAAGCTGTTTATCGTCTTCCCCTTCGAAAAGGAATACTTCTCCCGGCATCAGCTGCCTTACGTGTACGCCGGCAATCCGCTGATAGACGCGCTGGAAAACAGTGTGGCCCTGCAGGAAACGCGTGCCGGCTTTCTGCAGCGTACCGGCCTTCCGGACCAGCCCTGGATAGCCCTGCTGCCCGGTTCCCGCAGTACGGAAATCAAATCCATGATGCCCGTTTTCATGCAATTCGCCGACAAATGGCACAGCACCCATCCCTCGGATATTTTCGTGATAGCCGGTGCGCCGTCCCGTTCCCTGAAAGACTATAACATCGGCGAAAGGGATTACGTGAAAGTGGTTTTCGGGGAAACCTATGGCATTCTCCGGCATGCCCGGGCCGCCGTAGTGAATTCCGGCACCGCCTCGCTGGAGGCCGCCCTCATTGGCACGCCCCAGGTGGTGGGTTACCGCATGACGCTGGTTCCCGCCTGGCTGGCACACTGGTACGTAAAAGTGAAGTACGTTTCACTGGGCAACCTGATTCTGGACCGCATGGCCTTCCGGGAATTCCTGATGGACGAACTCACGCCCAAGGCCCTCCTGGAAGAAGTATCCCTCCTTACGGAAGATGCCGATTATCGGCAGCATATGCTGGATGACTATGCACAGATACGCACCCTGCTGGGAGGCGCAGGCGCTTCCGGCAAAGTGGCCAAAGCTATGATTGAAAGTCTTTAATCCAGGCTTTCCAGTTCCACGTCGGGTAATTCCTTCAAGCGTTTGAGCAGGTTAAGCGGATAGTCCTTTTTCCTGATGAGCATCGACATTTCCACTTTGTAAGTGTCGTCCTTCCTGCTCCAGGAAAACTGATTCACCCGCTTACCCAAGGCCAGCAGGGCGTCTTCCAGCGCCTTGGGATTGCTGGAGGTAAGTACCACGCCCGTCTGCCGGTCTCCGTATTTGAAAGCAAAGAAATGCATGGCTTCCATGCAACTCATGTGTATGAGGGCGCACAGGATGGACAGCTCGTAAAGACCGGCACCCAGCGCCAGGCCGATGGCACCGGTAACCCAGATGCCGGCCGCCGTGGTAAGACCCACCACGTGCTTGTTCTTCATGATGATACCGCCGCCCAGGAAACCCAGGCCTCCCACAACGCCGGCGGCGATTCGGGCGGCATCAAAGCGTTCGGCATCGGCAAATCCGTACTGGGAGATAATCATAAACAGGCAGGAGCCCAGTGCTACCAGCACATGGGTGCGCACTCCGGCCACTTTGCCCCGGAATTCCCGCTCGTAGCCGATTATGGCGCCGATAAGCCCGGCCGAAACCAGGCGGATGGACAGTTCTAATGCTAGTGTCATATCTTTAACGATGCTTTTGCTTGGTCTAAGGCTTCCAGGACTTTGTCGCACCAGGTGTCGAAGGCCGGATCCGGCACCTGCAGTTCCGGATGGGCCAGAATGTTGTCTATGGTACGGGCTACGCCTTCCTCAAAGCGGACGGTAGCTTGGAAGCCCGGAACGGCCCGCTTCAGCTTGGTATTATCGAAAAGGACCGTTACCGCCTTGTCGCCGATGAGCCCGCCCCGGAAGTCGTACGGGGCCACATCGGCCAGAAATTCCGAAGAAACATGGCAGGCTTTGAGTTCCACGCCCAGTTTATCGGCAATGGTCCGGTAAATCTGGTCCCAGGAAAGGGCCTCGTCAGAGGTAATCTGGAAGGCGTTCCCCATGGCGTGCGGATTGCCCATGAGGCCGATAAAGCCCTTGGCAAAGTCGGAATTATGGGTGAGGGTCCACAGCGAGGAGCCGTCGCCGTGTATAATCACACGCTTGCCGTCCAGCATCCGCCGGAGCACCTGCCAGGAGCCCTTGTCACCGTGCACGCCCAGGGGAACAGAACGCTCGTCGTAGGTATGGCTGGGCCGGATGATGGTTACAGGGAAGCCTTCCTGGCGGTATTTCTCCATCAGGAACGCCTCGCAGGCAATTTTGTTGCGGGAATACTCCCAAAAGGGATTGGCCAGCGGCGTTCCCTCTGTAATATAAGGACTGGCAGCTGGTTTCTGGTAGGCCGATGCCGAACTGATATACATGAACTGCCGGGTTTTCCCGCGGAAAAGGCGCCAGTCGCGCTCCACCTGAGCCGGCACAAAGCCGATGAAATCGCACACGCAGTCCCAGAAAGTGCCTTCCAGGAGGCCGGCCACCTGGGCTTCGTCTTCAATATCGGCCTGGATTACATTTACACCTTTGGGGACGGCGGCGCTGCGGGACCCGCGGTTCAGGAGAGTGAGATCCCACTTCCCTTCGGCCGCGAGGGCGACGGTGATAGCGGTGCTGATGGTACCCGTGCCGCCGATGAACAATGCTTTGGGTTTCATATATCGGTTCGTTTTAGTGATTCTACAGCATTAGCATAATCATTACTTGCGCAGCAACAACCCGGAGAAACATGGTTAGCGGGTACACCGTTGCGTAATTGACGGCAATGCGGCTACTCCCGAACATTTGCTCCGAGAAGGAAAGAAGCGCCGGATTGGTGGTTCCGCCGGCCAGCAGGCCGCAGATTTTGAAGAAATCCATTTTCAGGGCCAGACGGGCCAGCAGGGCCACAATCGCCATGGGGACAACGGTGATTAGCGCTCCGTATAACACCCAGATATATCCTCCGCCCACCAGGCTGGACACAAAGGTTTTCCCGGCGCCCAAACCCACGGCAGCCATAAAGAGCGAAATGCCGATTTCCCGGATCATCAGGTTGGCGCTGACGGCCGTGTAAGTAGTAATCCGGAGCTTAGGGCCGAAATAGCCCAGCAGGATGGAAACGATAAGCGGGCCGCCGGCCAGACCCAGCTTCAGCGGCTGGGGCATGGACGGGAAGCGGATGGGAACCATGCCCAGCAACACACCCAGGGCGATGCCGAAGAAAATGGGAAGCAGATTGGGCTTCTGGAGAATATCCGGCTCGTTGCCCACCAGCTGGGCCAGGCGCCGGATGCCTTCTTCCGTTCCAACCACTTTCATGCTGTCCCCCACCTGAAGGAGCAAGTCGGGATCGGCCTGCAGGTCTATGCCGGCCCGGAGAATACGCGTTACAGAAACGCCGTATTTGCGGCGGACGTCCAGTTTGCGCAGACTGGTGCCGGTAATGGACGATTTGGTGATGGAAAGCCGTCCGGAAACCAGTTTGGTGCCTTTCAGCCATTCGTTCATATCTACCGGATACTCTTCGCCGAAGATAATCCGCACCCGTTCCTTATGCTGCTCGTCGGTAACTATAAGCAGGGCATCCCCTTCCCTGAGCGGAAGGTCCAGGTTGGGGAAAAAGACCTCGTTGTCCCGCTTCATCCGGGACACTACCAGATGCTCGGCATTATCCGGGCCCAGAATATCGTGGATGGTTTTGCCGAACAGGGCGGGATTCTGCACCCGGCAGGCCATGCGGTAGGCGCTCCCCTTTTCCACATGGGCTTCGGCGGCCGCCTTCTCCTTTTCCAGATTCACCTTGAAAAGCACCCTGGACAGCAGCAGAACGCCGATAGCTCCCAAAACGCCCAGTGGATAGGACACCGCGTAGGCCGATGCAATACCGGCCGCGGCTTCCGTCACTTCCTCCGTAGCCGATGCCGCATCGGAGAGCGTCTGCTGGGCTGCACCCAGACCGGGCGTATTGGTGACGGCGCCCGACATGATACCTGTCATGATGCCCAGGTTTTCCCCGCTTATGAAATGTATGGCATAAGCTGTGGCCACCGCCAGCAAAACCAGCAGGACCGCCAGCAGATTCATGGGCAGCCCGTCCTTCTTGAAAGCCTGGAAGAAACCGGGGCCCACCTGCAGGCCGATGGCAAACACAAAGAGGATAAGGCCGAAGTCCTTGATGAAGGACAGCATCACCGGATTGATCTGGAGGCCGAAATGCCCCAGCAGAATGCCCATGAACAGAATCCAGGTAGATCCAAGGGAAATGCCCTTTACCTTGAACTTAGCCAGGTAAAGGCCGGAAGCAATAACGACGGCCAGGATGAATATAGCCCCCGCGGTATCCCCAAGCGACAACAGATTCTGCATATCGCAAAGGTAATAAAAAAACGGCGGCCCGGAAAGGGTCGCCGTTAAAATCAGTGAAAATGACTTACTTGGTGATTACCTTAGCCATCTCACAAACCTTGTTGCTGTAACCCCACTCGTTGTCGTACCAGGCGCAAACCTTTACGAAGGTCTTGTCCAGCTGGATACCGGCCTTCTCATCGAAGATGGAAGTGCGGGCGTCGTTGCGGAAGTCGGTGGAAACCACAGCCTCGTTGGTGTAACCGAGAACACCCTTGAGCTCACCCTCGGAGGCGGCCTTCATGGCAGCGCAGATTTCCTCATAGGTAGCTTCCTTAGCGAGTTCGCAAGTGAGGTCTACGAAGGAAACGTCGGAGGTGGGAACACGCAGGGACATGCCGGTGAGCTTACCGTTGAGCTCCGGAAGAACCTTACCTACAGCCTTGGCAGCGCCGGTGGAGGAAGGAATGATGTTCTCCAGGATACCGCGGCCACCGCGCCAATCCTTCTTGGAAGGACCGTCAACGGTCTTCTGGGTAGCGGTAGCAGCGTGCACGGTGGTCATGAGGCCACGGACAACACCGAACTTGTCGTTGAGCACCTTGGTGATGGGAGCCAGGCAGTTGGTGGTGCAGGAAGCATTGGAGATGATGGTCTGACCAGCATAGGTCTTGTGGTTAACACCATACACGAACATAGGGGTAGCGTCCTTGGAAGGAGCGGACATGATCACCTTCTTGGCACCGGCCTTGATATGAGCCTCGGCCAGCTCGGCGGTGAGGAAGAAACCGGTGGACTCTACAACAACGTCGGTGTTGAGGGCACCCCAGGTGATGTTGGCGGGATCCTTCTCGCAGAAGACCTGAATCTTGTTGCCGT
>CAMJKI010000053.1 GCA_946406355.1 uncultured Bacteroidales bacterium
CCATGTGAAAAGCATGCCATTGCGGCCGTTTCGGGTGGGCATTACGCAGTCGAACATGTCGATTCCGCGGGCGATGCCCTCCAGGATGTTGGCTGGCGTTCCTACGCCCATGAGGTAGCGGGGCTTGTTTTCCGGGAGCAGCGGACAGGTGATCTCCAGCATTTCGTACATCTTTTCCGTGGGCTCCCCTACTGCCAGGCCGCCTACGGCATAGCCGCCGCGGTTGGCGTTGTCCAGGCCCAGGGCATGCTCCACAGCCCTTTTGCGCAGCTCCGGATAAACGCAGCCTTGAATAATGGGGAACATGGTCTGGGAATAGCCGTACAGCGGCTCCGTTTCGTCGAAATGCCGGGCAAAACGCTCCAGCCAGCCCTGCGTTAGCTTCAGGGATTTGGCGGCATAACGCTCGTCGGCATCGCCGGGGCAGCATTCGTCCAGGGCCATGATAATATCGGCGCCGATGATGCGCTGGGTATCCACATTATTTTCCGGCGTAAAGATGTGCCGGCTGCCGTCTATGTGCGAGGCGAATTTGCAGCCTTCCTCCGTGAGCTTGCGGATGGGGGCCAGGGAAAAAATCTGGAAACCGCCGCTATCCGTAAGGATGGGGCCGTCCCAGTGCTCGAACTTATGCAGACCGCCGGCCTTGCGCAGGGTATCCAGCCCGGGGCGCAGGTAAAGGTGATAGGTGTTGCCCAGGATGATCTGGGCCCGGATATCCTCCTTTAAATCCCTGTGATATACGCCCTTTACGGACCCCACCGTGCCCACGGGCATGAAAATGGGGGTAAGGATTCCCCCGTGGTCCGTGGAAATCACTCCGGCCCTTGCGCCCGAGCCCTTATCGGCAGCCTGTAATTTAAATCCAAACATCCCTGCAAAAATACGGAAAAAATAGTAAATTTGCATGATAAGAAAACTAATAAAACCAAATACCATGCAAATTAAAATCAAACCCATCACCTTCAAGCTAATCCTGATGCTGTTCCTGGAGTTTGCCGTTTGGGGCGCCTACCTTACGTCCCTGGGCCGCTATCTGGGAAACATCGGCCTGGGTTCGCAGATCAAATGGTTCTTTGCCATGCAGGGCATTGTTTCCATCTTCATGCCCACGCTCATGGGCATCCTGGCCGATAAGAAGATGGAAGCCCAGAAGGTGCTTTCCCTGTGCCACGGCCTGGCAGGCCTGTTCATGGCCGGGGCCGGCGTTTATTGCATGACCGCCGGGGATGCCGTGCAGTTTGCTCCGCTGTTCATCCTGTACAGCCTTAGCGTAGCTTTCTTCATGCCTACCATCGCCCTGGTTAATTCCGTATCGTACAACGCCATGGCCAAGGAAGGAATGGATCCGGTGAAAGAATTCCCGCCCATCCGGGTATTCGGCACCGTGGGGTTCATCTGCAGCATGCTCCTCACCAATTTCCTCAAGATTGACGGAACATCCATGCAGGACAGCTACTACCAGCTCATTTCCTCCGGCATCCTTTCGCTCATCCTCTGCGGATACGCCCTCACCATGCCGTCCTGCCCCATCGACGCGGGCAAGAAGGACGAAACCCTGGCCGAGGCTTTCGGACTCAAGGCATTTACCCTGTTCAAGGACCCTCAGTTTGCCATCTTCTTCATCTTCAGCATGCTCCTGGGCGCCTCCCTGCAAATTACCAACGGCTATGCCAACACCTTCCTGGGCTCCTTTGCCGCCGATCCGGCCCTGGCCAACACCTTTGCGGTAAAGAACTCCAATGCGCTCATAGCCATTTCGCAGGCATCGGAAACGCTTTGTATCCTGCTTATTCCGTTTGCCATGAAGAAGTTCGGCATCAAGAACGTAATGCTCATTGCCATGTTTGCCTGGGTATTCCGCTTCGCCTTCTTCGGCCTGGGTAATCCGGCCATGCCCGGCGTGCTGCTGTTCGTGCTCAGCTGCATCGTGTACGGCTTTGCCTTCGACTTCTTCAACATTTCCGGTTCCCTGTATGTAGAGCAGAATGCCGAGGAAAAAATCCGTTCCAGCGCCCAGGGCCTGTTCATGATGATGACCAACGGTTTCGGCGCCACCATCGGCACGCTGGCAGCCGGCGCTGTGGTAGACGCTACGGTTTACAAGGCAGCCAATCCCTCCTGGCCCAATGCCTGGTTCATCTTTGCGGGCTATGCCTTTGTAGTGGGCATCCTGTTCTGGATCCTGTTCAAAGACCCGCAGAAACAGCAGCAGAAGGCCGCTTAAGGCTCTTTTTGGAAGTCACCCCTTCCCCTGTCCCCTCTTCTTCGGCCCCGTTCCACCGGCTGGAGATGTTCCGGATGCGGGAAGGGGTGGCTTCGTAGGTAATGTCGTACACGCTGAACACGCTGCGCTGCCCTATCTTGTGGAAGGAGGTAACGTAATTGAAGTCGAAGCCCAGATGCCCCAGGCTCACCCGGTCTATGGTGGTAACACCTATGTGCAGCAGGCGCTCCAGGATGTCGTGATTTCCCTCCAGCACCTTTAGCACCTTATGCTGGTACACATGCCATGACTGTGCCTTCCGCCGGTTGTGCCAGCGGTTCTTGCAACCGTCGCTGCAGAACTTGCGGTCGGTGCGGCCGTGTCCGTATTCTATGATGTCCCCGCATTCCAGGCAGTAGCCAATGCCGGGGTCCTGGGTAATTGTGTAGCCCATAGGCATTGCTTTTGGCCCCAAAGGTGGGACTTGTCATCCACATTTCCAAGCATCGTAAAAAACATTTCCAAAACTTTTTACGTTTCTTAAGATGGGACGAAAAAGCGGAGTGGTTGAAAGATTCAACCGACGCCCATCTTTTCTTCAGAATCTGCTTTAAAAACGATAAAAAGCATGCGGAAACGTTAAATTACGCGGTTCCCGGCCCGTTTTCGTTAGGGTTTGGGGACAGGACTCCCTTACTTTGCATGCGGTCCCGGACGGAAGCGCGCCCGGCATCGGGGCCGATTGAAACCTTAAAATGTGAAGCAATGGAATTCTTAAACCGAATCGAACTCAAAGGTGTTGTGGGAAGGTCCGACATACACGCATTCAACGGAACGCGCGTATGCAACTTCTCTGTGGTAACCGAATACAGCACCCGGGACAAGGACGGCAATCCCGACATCGACATAGCCTGGTTCAACGTATCGGCCTGGGAGAGCCCGGCCATGCCCGATTTCTATGAAATTCAGAAAGGTGCCTGGGTAAAGGTGATCGGGCGCATCCGCATCCGGAAATACACCACCCAGGACAACGAAGAGCGGCAGGTAATGGACGTGCTGGCCCGCACCGTGGAAATGATTCCGCGCGAGGAAGATCGTCTGCAACCCCAAAGAGACTGGTAGCCATGGCCAAACGGAGTCTGTTGCATCTTCTTATGCTTGTGGCCGCGGCCGCCTGCGCCCCGCTCTCCCATGTCCGGCAGTTGCGGGAGAGTCAGGTGTCGGCGCAGCTGGTACTGGGCCAGGAGCAGGAACTGCCCGAATTGGATTTCGGCGCTCCCCTGCACCGGGACACGCTGGTAGTGAAGGATCCGGAGGGAAACGACGTGCTCATCATGAAAGCCATCAAGGACGAGAATGGAGAGATGGTGGCTACGGATGTGCTGGAAGCCGCCCGCGTAACGGCCCGGTTCAGGAATGTGGCCGAAAGGCATGGCCGCATAGACCTGAAGTTCGAGGTGGTGGTTCCGGAGAAGATGCAGGACTCCAAATGGCAACTGCGCTTCTATCCCGACATGTTCCTGCTGGAGGACTCGCTGCGCCTGGAAAGCGTTTACATTACCGGAAACGACTACCGGAAGGCGCAGCTGCGGGGGTATGAGCAGTATGAGCGCTTTATCCGCTCCATCATCACCGACACAACCCGCTTCATCGACCTCCGGAACCTGGAGCTGTTCCTCAAACGGAACATTCCCCAGCTGTACAACTATAAAAAGGACTCCACCTACGTTTCCGATGAGCAGTTCTGCTCCCACTTCGGCGTTACCGAACGGCAGGCCATCGAGCACTATACCGACCAGTTCGCCCGGAAGCGGAACGAGTACCGGAAATCCCGCCAGGGCGCCATGTACGCCAAATATGTGAAGGTGCCCATCCAGACGGAAGGCCTGCGGCTGGATACCGTGATGAGGGCCGTGAACGGCGACTTTGTGTACCACTACACCCAAACCATCGTCACGCGGCCCCGGCTGCGGAAAGTGGACATAGTGCTGTCCGGAGACGTTTTTGAAAGCGACCGGCGCATTTACGCCATGAAAAGGTCGGAGCCGCTCACCTTCTACATCAGTTCCCTGTCGGCCTTTGTGGACGGGACGGAACGCTACCTTACTACCATCCGGGAACGCCGGGCGGCGGCCAATACCGCCTGTTACGTGGACTTTGCCCAGGGAAAGGCCGATATCAACCTGTCGCTGGGGAACAACCGCAGCGAGATGGGCCGCATCCGCGGGAACATCACCGAACTTCTGGAGAACCGGCAGTTCGACCTGGATTCCATCATCATTGCAGCGTCGGCCTCACCGGAAGGGGCCCTGGCCACCAATCTTTCGCTTTCGGAACGGCGCGCTGCCGCCGTGGCCGACTACTTCGACCGTTACGTCCGCCAATACAGGGATTCCGTACGGAGGAATTCCTTCGCCTTGAGCGTGGGTGACGACGGCAAGGAAAAAGTGACGCGGAACACCGCCGGAGCTATTCCCTTCCGCTCCCGCTCCAACGGCGAGAACTGGGAAATGCTGTCGCTGCTGGTAGATGAGGACACGCTGCTGCCGGCATCGGCCCGGCAATCCTACATGAAGCACCTGACCGTGGCCGATCCCGACCGGCGGGAAGAGCAGCTGCGGGGCGAACCCTATTACAACTACCTGCGGGAGAAGCTGTATCCCCGGCTGCGTACCGTTAAATTCGACTTCTATCTGCACCGGAAGGGTATGATCCGGGACACCGTGTTCACTACGGAACTGGACACGGTTTATATGAAAGGTGTGGCGGCGCTCAGGGAAAGGGACTACAAGCAGGCGCTGGAGTATCTGCGCTCCTACAAAGACTACAATACGGCCATCGCCTATGTGTCGCTGGACTACAACGCATCGGCCCTGTCCATTCTGCAGGAGCTGGAGCGGACGCCGCAGGTAACCTACATGCTGGCCGTGCTTTACGCCCGCAGCGGGGACGACCAGGCCGCCGTACAATGCTACCTGGACGCCTGCAGGGCCGACAAATCCCTGGTTTTCCGCGGCAACCTGGACCCGGAAATCTTCGCCCTTATCCAAAGGTATAATCTGAACAGTCAAACTTCAAACGATAACGAAATCATTTAGTATCATGAAAAAGTATTTCTTCTTATTGGCCGGCCTGCTGACGGCCGTCCTGTCCTGTAACAAACAGAACGCCCTTCCTCCCCTTCCTGAACCCGCAGCTATAACAGAAGACAGCGGCACCTTGCACGTAAGCGTGGGAACGGCGGACACCAAGGCCTCCCTGAGCGGGCTGGACGATGAAAGCATCCGCTGCCTGCAAGTGCTGATTTTCAATGCCGATACCCAAAAATTGGAGACCGACAAATATGTATCGGCCAGCAGTGCCAGCCTTACCTCTCCCGTGGGAAACAAGCACGTTTGGGCCATCGTGAACCACAGCCGGCTCACCAATGTAACCACGGAAACCGCCCTCAAAAGTACTGTAACCAGCCTGGCCGAGAACTACACTACCGGTAGCGGCATCCACCTGGTGATGGCCGGAGAAAAGGACGTGGAAGTGACCCAGAGCAGCAATCAGGTGAACATTGACGTAACCCGCCTGGTCTCCAAGATTGTGCTCACGGCCGTAACCCGGAAGTTTGCCGATACCTTCCTGGCCGGCAGCAGCTTTACCATCAAGGATGTCTATCTGAAGAACGTGGCCGGAAACACCAATTTCTCGCTGGACAAAAAGAACAACGGCACCGAATGGGACATCCTTGCCCCGTCCAGCTGGTTCAACCCATTAACCGACGCCAACGATGCCACGGTAAGTCCCCTGCTGTGCGACCATAACCTGAGCATTGCCTGTGCCGAGAACTCGGCCACATCCATCAACCGCGTTTGGTACACCTGTCCCAACCCTACAAGCGACGACAGCACCTCGTCCAGCTGGTGCGCCCGCCATACCCGCCTGGTAATCCATGCCGACGTGAGCGGCACCCAGACCTATTACACCTTTACCCTGCCCGTCCTCAAGCGCAACTGTTCCTACGAGATCAGCAACATCACTTTCACCATGCTGGGCAAGGACAACGACAATGACGACACGGTAACCGACACCGGTGCGGCATCCATAACCCTGAACGTGGTGGACTGGGACACCTCCACAGCCCTTACCTACGATATTTAATTCACTTCTCTTCGCATGCGACACTCCATAAGAATAACGGGAGCCCTGGCCCTGGCGGCCGCTATCTGCTCCTGCCAGTCACCCATCCGCGAAAACCGCTCCGGCTGCCCTGCCATCCTCTATTTCGAGTTCCTGGACCGCCAGGGCATCGGCTCGGCCGAACAGATGTATCTGGAAGCCTCCCCGGTGCTGGGCGGAGAAGGCCGGGTGACCGACACCACCACCGTGGGTGCCGTCAGCGACAGGAGCTATTTCCTGCAAGTGCGCCGGAGCGACGTTATTTCCATCTACGGGATGGCTTGCTTTGGGAACAGTCGCATAGAGAAAGGTTGCGACTGGGTAGTGGATTCCCAGCAGGACGGCGACCGCCTGTTCCGCTTTTCGGCCCGTGCCGAGGGAATGGAAGAATCGGCCGTGATTCCCGTGGAAATGACCAAGGAGCACAGCGTTATCCGGGTGAAATTTGTGCACTTCGACCGGAGAAAAGCACAGGGCCGCTTCCCGTTCCGGGTAGTGGTGAGTTCCCAGACCTGCGGGATAGACCTGCACAGCGGCCTACCGGTCACCGGACCTTATCGCTATGCTCCGCCGGAAAAGGAGGCCGGCGAGTTCGAGTTCACCGTACCCCGCCAGGCCGACAGAAGCCTTACCCTGGAGCTTTGGGACTCCGATACGGACGAACCAGAGGACAGCCTTGTCCTCTGGGGCCTGCTGAAACAGGTGGAAGGATTCAGCTGGGAAATGAAGAACCTGCCCGACTTTTCCCTGGAAGTGGACTATGCCAGCTCGGAAATAAGCCTTTCCGTATGCGACTGGCAGAATGAAACCGCAATCAATTACGCCATATGAGATGAAAACGCATAAACACATCCTGTTCTTGCTGGCTGCGACGGTGCTGGCCTGTGGGAAAGAGAGCACACTTCTTCCGCCGCCGGAAGCGTCCACGGCCGTTTCTGACGCAACGGGAACCGTAAACATCAGCCTGGGAGGCCCTTTTTCGGCCACCCGGACAGCCAATCCGGCCAGCACGGTGGAAAGCGGCTGCACGCGCTGGGCGCTCTGGATCTTTGACGCAGCCGGGGACGGCGTGGTGTACGGGACCGGAGGGGCCGGAGAAAGCATCCGCAAAACCGTGCTGGTGGGCAGTTATACGGTGATAGCCGTGGTAAATTACCCGCTTTCCATGGTGCCGGCCAGTATTACCACAAAAACGGAGTTGCAGAACCGGGTGATGCAACTGGCCGACAACGCCGCCGGCAGTATGCTGATGTATGGAGAAACGCCGCTGGAATTAGCGTCAGGCCAAACGGTATCCTGCACCGTGGACGTACGCCGGCTGGTGGCCAAAGTGGGCGTAAAAAAGGTTTCCGTGGCGTTTGAGAACCCGTATCTGGCGGCCAAGACCACCGTGTTGGAAGCCATCTACCTGACCAACTTGTACCGTACCTGCCGGCTGGGAGAAGATTATTCGGCGGGCGAACTGCTCCCCGGAGAGGCGGCCTGGTACAACGTGATGGGCTGGCGGCCGGCCGAAGACGCCATCCCCGCCGTGGACGCCCTGGTGGGCGACCTGGGCATCCAGGCCACGCTCACGCCGTCGGCGCCCTATACCACGCCCCACTATTTCTACGCCTTTCCCAACGCCATGCCTGCAGGTAGCGATAACCACGACGCCGTCTGGAGCAAACGATCGACCCGGCTGGTACTGCAGGTGGCCGTAGGCAGCAACACCTATTACTACCAGGTGCAGGTACCCGCCATGGGCAGGAACCGGGTGTATATGGCCGAAGAGATTATCCTGAAAAAAGCGGGGTCCCTGGACCCGGAGCTGGATATTCCCGGGGCTGTGGATGTGGTATTTTCGGCCGCCGGAATAAACTGGGACTATGATGTGAACGTAGCTGAAATATCCTGAAAGATGAAAAGAAGAAACAAAAACCATTTTCTGAAAACCCTGCTTCCGCTGGCCTTTCCGGGCCTGCTGCTGGCGGCCTGTGCCAAGGAGGAAACGGCCCTCGACGCAGGTGGAAGCTGCTTTTCCCTGGTGCTGGAAGAAGAGGGAGGAAGCCCCACCAAGGGCCTTCTGCAATCGGCCGATATAGAAACCCGGATTACCTCGGTAACGCTGGGGCTTTACCAGGGCGGTGCGCTGGTGGATTCGCAGCATTTCGGAAGCGGATTCGACCAGATGGTTTTCCCGCTGGAAGACGGCGTTTACACCGCCTACGCCCTGGTGAACATGGGCGACATGCGGGAGGCCCTGCCTGAGGCCGAAGCCGACCTTCCTTCCCTGTCCTATTCCATCCCGGGCTACCTGGAAAGCGGGACGGGCATAGAATACCGCGGCATTCCCATGGCCGGGCTCCTGTCCTACACGGTGGGCGTTTCCGTCAGTGGGGCCATTCCGGTAAAACGGCTCATGGCCAAGGTAACGGCCAATCTGTCCTGCGAATGGACCGGGGCCATCACTTCCGTGCAGGTATTCAACCTGAACCGGACGCTGAAACCTTTTGGGACCAGCGCCGCAGCATCGGCCGGCGACATCCTGCCCGTACAGGAATACCAGGCCGGCGGGGACCTTTCCTCGGGAACTTTTGTTTTCTATGTTCCGGAGAACCTGCAGGGGTCCGTTTCCGGCATTCCCACATCGGCCGAAAAAAGCCCGGAAGGCAATGCGGAAGTAAATGGACGGCAAGGACTTATGACCTATCTGGAAACGCTTGTAACGGGCACATCCGGTGTAGAAGGAACCATCAAGTACCGAAGCTATCTGGGCGCCGACGCCACGGGCGACTTTGACATTCGCCGGAACTGGCGCTATACCTGGAACATCTGCTTTTTGCCGGACGGAAGGCTGAACAACGACTGGAAACACGAGAACAGCCTCAGTTGGAGCGAATTCCGCTACAGCATTACCCCCGCCTATCTGTACCTGTACGAAGGTGAAACCGGCACCATAAAGGTGAACCGGAACGAAGACCGCTACGAAAACGGCACTTTCCATGCCAACGCCGGTGCCACCCAAACCTACGGCAGTCATTTCAGCTGGTCGTACGCCTCCTCGCAGGATCCTTCCGTTCAAAACGACAATGCCGTAATAACGGGCAATTTGTCCGGCAATAATTATAACGTTTATGTCCGGGGAACCGGCACGCGGCGGGTAACGGCTGTGGGTCCCGACGGAAGCAATGAAGCCAGCCTGTTCTGCGACGTTACCGCCATGAATTACCGGCGGCAGATTCTGATGGTGGCCGATCCCGGCCCCCGGGCCGCCGTAGGAGGCAGCATTCGGCTTAAAGTGCTGGTTTATACTACACAAAACGGAGTTACCACGGGAGGTAGCGACGTTAGCACCTCATCGGCCTGTTCCATTTTCAGGGGATCCGCCGCCTCTTACAATCCCTTGCAGATGAACGCCCAGGGTGTGGTGACGGCCAGCAGCGCGGGCCGGGAGCGCTTCAATGCCGACTACAATTACCCGGGTGAAGGGAAACGGCTGCACGCCAGCGGCTTATACCTTATCTTCGAAAACAGCCGCACCGGAGACCTGTCCATCAGCGGCAACGGTTCCCCCGGAAAGGTGGGCAAATCCCTTCAGCTGCAGGCCTCCTTCAGCCTGTACAACAACGGCAACCCCAACAGTATTGCCAGCACTACCGGTGTAACCAACCAGGTTAGCTGGAGCGTGCAGGACGGGAGTGCCTACGGGCTGAGAGTATCTTCCAGTGGAGTCGTGACCAGCACGCAACCCTGCGCCGGCGTTATCCAGGCCACCTATACCGCCTCCAACGGGCTGGACTATCAGGCACAGGCTATAGTGCTGTTCAACCGCTGATTGCCTATTGCATGGTTTTTGCTATCTTTGCAGCGCAATGAAAACCGGATGGAAGGCATATCTGATGGCCACCGCGCTGTTTCTGTGTGGAGCCGCCTGGTCCCAAATAAAGGGCCAGGAGCTTCCGGACAGCATTTCCGTAACGGTTCAGGCCGATACCCTGGCGCTCTCCGACCAGGTGATAGCCTACGCCCGCACCTTTCTGGGAACACCCTATAAACTGGGCGCCGCCGGTCCCTCGCGTTTCGACTGTTCCAGCTATACCAGTTACGTATTCAAGCACTTCGGCTACGACATCACCGCCTATTCTGCCATCCAGTTTCGCGAGGGCCGTGAAGTGCCCAGCTACCGCGATTTGCAGAAGGGAGATTTAGTGTTCTTCGGGAAAAGGGGCAGCGTGCGCAACATCGGGCACGTGGGCATTGTGGTATCCATAGACAAGGAGAACGGCAGTTTTACCTTCATTCACGCCTCGGTGTCCAAAGGGGTTGTGGAGCAGTCCTTCAACCACCCCTACTTCATGATGCGCTATATGGGCGCCCGCCGTATTCTCCCCGACGAATAAGTTTAGTCCAGCGGAATCTCGGGGTGCTGCACAGCCAGTGGCAGGCCGTCCTGGGAAAGGTAGAACATATAGAGAATGACGGGCTTGTCTCCCCTGTTCTCGCCGTGATGGATGGTGTTTACCATCTCCACCACAGCCTCACCCTCATGGACCACTTTCTCCTTGCCGTCCTGGCCGATGATGGTTAATTCGCCCTGCACCAGGATGCCATAATTCATCACGGGATGGTGATGCCAGCCCAGCTTTTGTCCGGCGGGGAACTCGTACTTTACGGCCACCAGTTCGGGGCGTCCCTGCAGGTAGTCGGGCAGATCCACGCCGTCCCAACTCTGGCTGGTGCGTATCAATTCGGTACTTTTTACCTCCTTAGGGCCATTATTCTCCTGTCCATTAGTTTCCTTGCAACCCACAACAAGGATTATTGCACCGCCAATGAGGGCAACGGTCATTACCCTAAGCATAATCTTGTTCATGGTTTTCATATTACACTCAGAATACATTTTCCGTTTTAAAATACATAACCGACAGAAATGGACAGACAATTGTTCCTTTCTATAACGCTGGCTATATTGCTGTTATTCGTCAGGCCAAATTTGTAGCTCACCTTAAAACGGATGTCCTCAATGATGTCCAACCAGAAACCGCCTCCAAGGGACAGATCGAAACGCTTACTGTCGTTTGCATAATAGTCATAGGGCGGATTAACAGCTGTTTCCCGCGAGAAGAGGCCATAATAGAAAGTAGGACCGACAAAGAGCGAAAGGCTTAGATCGTCGCTGATGGGCAAACAGTAGTTTATATCAATGGGCGCAAAAAGACCCAGCTCCTTGTATTTGGAACCTTCCATTTTATTAAAGGAATAGTCGATTCCCAGTCCCGGGGCAACGCCCAGATAATCCGTTAAATGCAGGTTATAATCGACCAGGGCCATGAAACCTTTATAGGCACCCGTATACTTGCCCGTAAGATAACTCGCCTGCTCGGACTTTACCTCGGTCTTGAGGGTGTTTAACATAAAGCCCACTTGTACGCTTGCCTGTGCATTTGCCATTATCGTTATAGTAAGCGAAACGGCCAGTAAAAATACCTTTTTCATAATTGCAGTTATGTTAGAACTCTTAAAATTACTGATTTTATTCAATAATTCCAATTTAAAGTTCGCACTTTCTGTCAAAAAACCCAAAAAGAAAAGGTCTCAGTTTGCAAGTTTTGCAAATCCTGAAACCTTTTTGCAAATTCTGAAAGCCGGAAGGAAGCTGGTACCCTCAAAGATGGCTCGAAGCTGAACCGTTGGAGGTCAATTTAAGATTATCCTTGCGGGCCGTGCACCAGGCCGAACACCATAGCGTCTGAAGTAGACTATTTGATGTTCAGGCACATCATGGTGAGGTCGTCGTTGGGTTCGGCCCCATTTCTGTGCTTCTCGACATCTTCCGTGATGGTTTCTATCACCTGGCGGGCACTCTCAAGGCTGCAATTCCTGAGGAAACGGAGCAAGCGGTCGTCGCCAAACTGCTCGTGGGCAGGATTCTCGGCCTCATTGAGTCCGTCGGTATAGACAAAGAGCGGCCGGCCCTTGATGCTCTCAATTTCCTCGCCCTGGAACTCCAGGCCAGGCAATACGCCGATAGGGGCATTGGGAAGCATGCAGATAAAGTCTCCGCCATGCTCTCCGCCACCCAGGACGGGCGGGTTGTGACCGGCATTGCAGAACCAGAGGCGGCCCGTCTCCAGGTCCACCAGGCCCAGGAACATGGTGACAAACATATTCCCCTCGTTATCTTCGCCGGAGAGGGCGTCGTTGATGCGAGTACAGATTTCGGCCGGCATCATGCCTTGCTTGGCCAGTGTCTGAAACAGCCGGGTAGCCTGTGCCATAAACAGCGATGCGGGTACTCCCTTGCCGCTTACATCGCCCAGGGCAAAATAGAGCTTATTTCCTGCCAGCAGATATCCGTACAGGTCTCCCCCCACCTCTCTGGCCGGCCTCATGGATGCATACATGTCCAAGCCCGGATAAACGGGAAACATACAGGGTACCATGGACATCTGAATGTCTCGGGCAATACGCAGTTCACTCTCCATGCGCTCCTTGATGGTGGTGGTCTCTTCCAGCTGGTCGTAGGCCTCCTTCAGCGCCTCGTGTGCCTTGCGCAGCTTCTGTTCGGCCCGGCGGCGGTAGATGGCATAGATGGAGAAGGCTACAATCAGAAACAGCACCAGCACGGCGGTATAGATCTGTCGCTGGCGGGCCGATTTCGCCTCGGCCTCCACGATCTCCATATCCCTCACGTGGATGGAATGCAGCTCGCTGGCATCCAGGTGCTTGTTGTTGATAATGGCCGAATCCAGCACTTCGCAAATCTGCCGCGCCGTAAAATTGATGGAATCCTGCTGGCCCAGCATCTGGTAGGCACGGTACTTTTTGAGCAAGTAGCGCTGTATGTTGTCCAGGGAATAGATATTGAGCTCTTGCTGGAGGTACTCCATGATGGTGCGGTAGCTGGCTACAGCCTCGTTCCATCGCTTGGCAACCGTCAGGTAATCACTGGCATTGGTCAAGCCCTCCGTCGTCTTGGAGAACTTTGTCCTCTGGTATTCCTGATAGGATTCCTCGGCCTCATCGTGACGGCCCAGCCCCTCCAACGAAATGGCCTGGAATATCTTGTAGCGAGCCCACTGCTTGTCAATATAGCTTGTGTCGTCGGGGTATTTCTGCCTGTATTCCTTGACCATATCTCCCAGCCGTTCCGTCCAGAACAGCCCCTTTTCATATCCTTCGGCATAGACCCAGACGTAGGCGATGTTGATGATGCCGGCCACGGCGTCGCGATAAGCCGCTTTGGAGGCTTTCTTCTGAATATTGTCTATGTGCATCTGATAGGCCCGGTCCAGCCTTTCGGCCGCCGCAGGGTCTTCCTTGTCAAAGTAAGTCTGGCAGCAGCCGGCGAAAATGAGCAGGTTGGTGTAGTCGCTGGTGGTGTCGCACCGGACTTTCTCCAGCCGATTGATGATGGGAAGCGACATATGCAAGGCCGATGCATATTCCCCGTATCGGCACAGCTGGCTGGCCAGGTAGCTGCCGGACTTGGCATAATAGACCAGATCACCGGGGTCGGTAGATTTTTCCGTAACCCTTATGGCCTCCTGCCAATAGTATTCGGCCAGTTCCCGCCGGCCCATCTGGTAGTTGGCATAGCCCTGCCAGTAACAACTCTCCCCTTTGGAAAGCTTTCCGGCTTTTCCCAGGCTGTCGGCCAGGGCTTCCAGCCGTTCATAGTCTTTTGCCTCGGAAGCCGCGTTGATCATGCTCACAAGACCACCGTTTTCAATCCCTTTAAAGGGAAAAATTCGGCCTTTGGGCGTGTAATGGCAAGAAGAGAGTATGATAACAAGAAGTAGGAGTTTTCCCAAAATAGTCTTGCTCATTGTGAAAAGTATTTCTAGGCTACCGTTGAATGAACAATTGAACGATCTTCTGCAGGGCTTCGGCCGGAAGGGAGGTGTGGTATGCCATATCAAAGACATACGGGACCTTGGCGGCATAAAAAGGGAAAAGACGCCTGGTATATGCTTCCAGCTCGCCCGGATCCGTTGTTCCCAGATAGGCCGGGAGGAATATATTCCAGTGCTTGTTAAAGGTTTCCGGAGTAATGTGGAAAAGGTTGACCGAGCGGTCGGCCTTCATATTGTGAGCCATCGTCCAAAGAATGGAGATGTCCCACTCGGGAACGCCGTGACTGAACTCGCCCACGTCAATCCAGAGCGTGCGGACTCCGTCTGTGATGATGTTCCCTATCTGGAGGTCTCCGTGCAGGCAGGTATCCGCTTCCGGAACCTTCTCCAGGAATGCCAGGGCGAGCTGCTTATACTCTTCCGGAACACGGTCCTTCTCCTGATAGAACCGGGTGAGGACTTCCTTGTAAGAGTGGAGACGGGCGGTATCTGCCTTGTGGGCGTGGAGTTCCCGGGCCGCTTTTGCGAATGCCAGGGAAACGCCCTCCAGCCGTTCGGGTTCTTCGGAGATGATGCGGGCAAAGGAGCGCTTGTTTCTGATAAGCTCGTATTCGGCGCCGAAGCGCTCCCCGTCGGTCACCAGCCTGTAGGGCTCCGGCGTATGAATGCCCATCTCGAAGACGGTGCGGGCGGTGAAGAATTCCGCCGCTGCCCTGTCGGCCTCAAATCCGGGATTGTAGAGCTTGGCCAGCGTCTTGCCATCCCTGCGTGTGTAGGCCTGGGCCGTGCCGCCCTCTCCTGTCTGGATATAATCTTCCAGCTTAATTTTCTCGTATGTTTCCATATAACGCATTTATTCTGGTAACTCTTCTTTTATAAAATAGGCCCTGACCTTGCTCTCTGTAATCAGGACGGATTCTTGATGAAAAAAGGCACAGAGGTCTCTTGCAATGCTATCCACAACACCCTTCTCGGGATCAAGCAAACAAAGAACAAGGGTCTTTTCCTGTGTATAATCGCCATTATCGTGAAAATAGCCACCGTCTGAAACGATAAACGAGAAAGGGACATGGTAACTTTGACATACTTTCTTCATTATATCAACGTACACCTCCGTCGGATGTTCCTGCTGCTTGGTAACAGCATCGTTCAAGCCCACGCTAATTGTTATCTCTGTCATGGTAATCAGATAAAAGAGCTCTAGTACACCCACTCGCCACCTACCATAGTACGCAAGACTTTGGTATCGGCAATGTGCTCGGGATCGCAGGCGGTAATGTCTTCTTCCAGCACCACCAGATCGGCCTCCTTGCCCACGGTGATGCTGCCCAGGCGACCATCACACAGCAGTTGATAGGCCTCGTTCAGGGTGGTGGCTTCAATCATCTGCTCCACCGTAACCCGTTCGGCAGGCCAGTGCAGGGTATCCGGCTGGCCGGGCACATGGCGGGTAACGCCTTTCTGGATGCCCGTGAGCGGATAGGCCGGATTCTCCACGGGATAGTCGCTGGCCGATGTAACCACGACGCCGGCGTCGAAGAAGGATTTCATGGGCAGCTGGGCCTCGGTACGTTCCTTTCCCAGAATCGCCACCATCATATCCAAGTAGCCTTTATCCATACCAAACCAGTGCGGATCGGTGACGG